>DAHVVW010000027.1 GCA_027357125.1 Clostridiales bacterium | reverse complement strand
CAAGGTCCACGTCCGGAAGGGTATCCCCAAGGTCCACGCCCAGAGGGACGACCTCAAGGCCCACGTCCGCAAGGGTATCCCCAGGGTCCACGTCCAGAGGGACGTCCTCAAGGCCCACGTCCGCAAGGGTATCCCCAGGGTCCACGTCCGGAGGGACGTCAAGGTCCGCGTCCGGAAGGGTATTCCCAAGGTCCACGTCCGCAAGGCTCACGTCCAGGCGGGCCCGGCCGACCCCAGGGACAGCGCCCGGGTATGCAGCGTCCGTTAGATGTGCCCCCGGCACCCTCAACTACAACTGTTGAACAGCCGGTTAAACGCCAGATGCCTGCTCAAAAGAAATCCCAAGACAGCAAGAGTTTCGAGCGCAAACGGGAAACGGAAAAGGAAATGCGCAATCCATTTAAGCGCCAGTCCAGGCCGGGATTTAAGGGAGTTAAGGAAGTTAAAGACAGTACTCCTAAGCATATTGTAATTCCTGAGACGATAACAGTTCAGGACTTAGCGGGCAAAATGAGCCGCAAGGCCAGCGAACTGATCGTGAAACTTATGAATTTAGGAGTAATGGCAACGATTAACCAAGAGCTGGATTCTGAAACTGCAACCATTATTGCCGGCGACATGGGTGTTACGGTCGAAGTTAAGGTGGAAAAACCCCTGACTTTAATCGAAGATATCGAAGATGCCGCAGAAACCTTAAAGTTCCGGCCTCCTGTGGTTACGGTTATGGGTCACGTTGACCATGGTAAAACCTCCCTTCTGGACGCTATTCGCACTACTAAAGTTACGTCTACGGAAGCAGGCGGAATTACTCAGCATATCGGTGCTTACCAGGTAGAAGTCAATGGCCAGAAAATAACATTCTTGGATACACCGGGCCATGAGGCTTTTACGGCCATGCGTGCCAGAGGCGCTCAAGTTACGGATATTGCCGTCTTGGTCGTAGCTGCGGATGACGGCGTGATGCCTCAAACCGTGGAAGCAATTAACCACGCCAAGGCAGCCGATGTTCCGATTATCGTAGCAGTCAATAAAATGGACAAGGAAAATGCCAATCCTGACCGCGTTAAACAAGAACTGACTGAATACGGTTTGGTGGTAGAAGAGTGGGGCGGAGAGACTATTGCTGTTCCGGTTTCTGCCAAGACTAAAGATAATATCGATCAACTGCTGGAGATGATTCTGCTGGTGGCAGAGATGCGGGAATTAAAAGCTAATCCCAACCGCGTGGCCACTGGAAATGTTATCGAGGCCAAGTTGGATAAAGGCCGGGGTCCTGTGGCCACAGTATTGGTGGCTAAGGGAACCCTGAACGTAGGGGATATCGTAGTCGCAGGCTGTGCCTTCGGTAAGATTCGTGGTATGGTCGATGATAAAGGAAGGCGTGTCAAAAAGGCTACTCCGTCAATGCCGGTTGAGCTTCAGGGCCTTTCAGAGGTGCCGGGGGCAGGAGATCAGTTCTTTGTGGTTCCTGATGAAAAGCTGGCTCGCCAGGTTACGTCTGCGCGTTTAACGGAACGCAAGGCAGAAGAAGTTAAAATGACAGCTAAAGTTAGCCTTGAAGATTTGTTTGACCGGATTAAAGAAGGAGAGGTTAAAGACCTCAACATTATCATTAAGGGAGATGTTCAGGGCTCGGTAGAAGCCTTGCGTCAAGCTCTTGACCGTCTCTCTACTTCTGAAGTGCGGGTTAATTCAATTCACGGTGGGGTAGGGGCGATTACTGAGTCAGATGTAATGCTAGCTGCTGCTTCCAATGCGATTATCATTGGGTTTAATGTCCGGCCTGATGCCAATACTAAGTCTACTGCAGATTTGCAGGGCATTGATATTCGACTTTACCGGGTCATTTACGATGCCATCGAAGATGTCAAAGCAGCGATGACCGGCTTGCTCGAACCAGAATATAAGGAAGTAGTTATCGGGCGGGCAGAGGTGCGCCAGGTCTTTAAGGTTCCGAAAATCGGCAGCGTAGCCGGGAGCTTTATTACAAGCGGTAAGATTATGCGCTCAGCCAAAGTACGGGTTATTCGGGACGGAATCGTGATTTTCGAAGGGAATATCGATTCATTACGCCGCTTTAAGGATGATGTGCGCGAAGTGGCTGAAGGTTATGAGTGCGGGATTGGCTTGGAACACTTTAACGATGTTAAAGAAGGGGACATTATTGAGGCCTACACCATGGAAGAAGTTGAACGTCATCTCTAAGGCCTTGGAGGGATAGTCTATGGCAAAGCACCGGGCCAACCGCCTGGCGGAGACACTGAAAGAAGAGATTTCCCAAATGATCAGGGAGGATTTGAAAGATCCTCGTTTAGGGTTTATCACGGTCACGGATGTTGAGGTAGCAGACGATTTAGGGCACGCTAAAGTTTTTGTGAGTGTTTTGGGTGATGCCCAACAAAGCAAAGACTCGCTGGATGCCCTAAACCGGGCAGCCGGGTTTGTGCGTTCCGAGATTGGGAAGCGCATACGGCTCAGGCATGTTCCGGAAATAGTGTTTAAGTACGATACTTCCCTGGAAAAAGGAGCGCATATTGCCAAGCTTTTGCGCGAGGTTGAAGCCCCTGCTGATCGGAATGATGCCGGTGAATAATCTTGCCGAAATGGCGGCGGCACTGAAGAAGGCTTCTCAGGTAGCCCTGTTTTCCCATGTTTCTCCCGACGGAGACTGCATTGGATCGATGCTGGCTATCGGAATCGCTTTGCGCAAAATGGGTAAAGAAGTTTACTACTATAATCCTGATCCGGTGCCGCGCAACTTGGCCTTTCTGCCTGAAGCCGCACTTGTGTGCGAATATCTCCCCACTCCCTGGCCCGGTACCTTGCTCTTTGTGGATTGTGCCGATCTTGCGCGGGTTAAGCTTAAGGCGGATGACCTGCCGTCTTCTGCTTCTGTGCTTAATCTTGATCACCATATCTCCAATGAGCATTTTGGGAATATCAACTTTATCGATCCCCAGGCCAGTGCCAGCGGCGAGATAGCATTCTTCCTTATTTCCGAACTCGGGGTTGAAATCAGTCAAGAAATTGCCACGAACCTGTACACGGCAATTGTAACGGATACCGGTTCATTTCAGTACAGCAATACGACAGCCCAAACTCACCGCCTAATTGCGGATTTGATCTTAAAAGATATCGACTTCGGCAATATTCATCATCACGTCTTTGACCAGAAGCCATTATCCCAGGTAAGGCTATTGCAGCATGCGCTTGCGAGTTTGGAGATATTGGCCGGCGGACAGTTAGCAGTGATGACCCTTGCGCTGGAAGATTTTAAGGCCAGTGGAGCAGAGGAAAGCCTTACTGAAGGACTTGTAAATCATGCGCGTACCGTGGCCGGGGTGGAGGTAGCTGTGCTTTTGAGAGAAATTACTCTCTCAGAGGTGCGTGCAGGGCTACGCTCCAATCTGTGGCTTAACGTGAACGAAGTAGCGTCGAAGTTCGGTGGCGGCGGCCATAAACGAGCTGCAGGGTGTACCCTTTACCAGCCACTGCTCGCTGCCAAGGAGAGTCTGATTGAAGCGATTGAGGAGGCACTCTGCCGTGGACGGAACGGTTAATGTGCTCAAGCCTCCTGGCATGACGTCTTCAGATGTGGTCGTCTGGCTGCGCCGCCTGCTTAAGCTTAAGCGGGTAGGACATACCGGCACGCTTGACCCCGGTGTGGCCGGGGTTTTGCCTGTATGCGTCGGACAGGCTACCCGGGTGGCAGAATATTTTACCGGACAGGGAAAATCCTATCGTGCCGAGATTACTTTTGGCATCGCAACAGATACCCAGGATGCATTGGGAGAGATTATTACACGCACTGTGCCCAACCTTTCAGTTCAAGATGTGGAAAACATACTTTCCCGTTTCCAGGGAGCGATTACTCAGGTGCCGCCTATGTATTCGTCTGTCAGGCATCAGGGCAAGCATCTCTATGAATATGCCCGAGCCGGAGTAGAGGTTGAGCGCACGGGACGGGAAGTTGAGATACACTCATTGAATCTGTCCGGGTGGCGGGATTATGAGTTCCCGCGCGCTTTTTTGGATATTAAATGCTCGAAAGGCACTTATGTGCGCACGTTGTGCCATGATATCGGGGAAGTCCTTGGCTGTGGAGCGCATATGTCTTATCTGTTGCGCCTGCAGTCAGGTTCATTCGCCCTGGAGGAGAGCTGGACTTTAGAAGAGCTTACAGAGTGCGTAGGCCGGAATGATTATACTTTTCTGCGACCGTTGCCGGAAGGACTGGATTTGCCGCAGGCAGACCTTGAACCACAGAGGGTCCAGGCTTTTAGGAATGGTTTGCCCAGTGCGAGCCAGGCTGTGCAGGGTCCGCGTGCTGAAGGGTTAACAGTAAAAGTGCTCTCTGAGGGCATTTTTTTAGGAATAGGGGTTTGGCGGAAAGATATTCTTTATCCGCATAAGGTACTGGTTACAGGTTGACTTTAGTTTTGGGAGGATGTGCAGTGCAAGTTAGAAAGAGGCTGCCCGATAATCCTGCCCCCTCGTCTGTGCTTGCGTTGGGCAATTTTGACGGGGTCCACTTAGGACATCGCAGGCTACTTGAGAGCGGACTGCATGAGGCTGAACGCAAACACGCGTCTTTGAGCGTGCTGGTGTTTGACCCTCATCCGCTCAAAGTTTTGTACCCTGAACGTGGGCTTAAGCTTTTGACTACGACGGAAGAGCGTTTGCATATCTTTGAGAAGATCGGGGTAGATACGATCTATTTGCTTCCGTTTACGCGCCAGATGGCAGATACGTCCCCGCAAAAGTTCGTTGAGATGGTGCTCGTAAAAATCGGGGTTATTCATGTGGTGGTGGGCTTTAACTATTCCTTTGGAGCGGCTGGGAAAGGCACTTCGGAAGATTTGCACACACTCGGCCAGAAGTATGGTTTTGGCGTGAGCGTACTCCAGGCCCAGTCAGTTGACGGTCGTATTATTTCTTCCAGTGCCATCCGCAAGGCTTTAAGTCAGGGAGACGTAGAGTCTGCGCGTAAAATGCTTGGCCGGTCTCCGTGCCTGTGCGGCAAGGTTGTAGAAGGTGAGCAGAGAGGACGTCTCTTGGGATATCCTACGGCCAATATCCTGCCGCCCGCAGACCTGCTTACTCCTAAAAGGGGAGTTTACGCGGTCTGGGCTGAGCTCGGGGGGCGCAAAGTCTCTGGGATTATGAATATTGGCATGAAGCCAACCTTTCATACCATGTATGCCACCACAGTTGAAGTACATTTTTTGGAGTTTGACGGAAACCTTTACGACCAGGAGATTCATGTTCAGATCGAAGACCGTTTGCGCGAAGAACGAAAGTTTAACGGAATTGATGAGTTGAAAGCACAACTGCAAAAAGATGCCAGACAAGCAGAATACCTGCTCAGTGAGCGTTTTAAGTACTAGCTAAATTCTAGATCTGATAATTAATGACATCTTTGTTCTTTCCTTTGCAAAAATGTTATTGTCATGGTATACTCAAGCAGAATAATGAACCGCTGACTCGGCTTGGCGCTTACTCCGGCGCTTACCTGGGCAGATGGGGATTTTCAGAATTTTTGGAGGTGTACTCAATGTTAACCCTTGAACAGAAAAAAGAAATTATGACTAAGTTCCAGCAGCATGAAGGAGATACTGGTTCTCCGGAAGTGCAAATTGCTTTGCTCACCGCCAGAATATCCTATCTGACAGAGCACTTTAAGACTCATAAAAAAGACCATCATTCCCGCCGTGGCCTGCTTAAGATGGTTGGTCAGCGCCGGGCTTTACTGAACTATCTCAAACAGATAGATTTTAACCGCTACCGCAAAATCGTTAATGATCTTGGCCTGCGCCATTAATCACGGTGTAGGGCTAATTAGGTTAGAAATAGTTTAATATTAGGCATACAGAGAAAAGCGGTGGTTGAGCCGCTTTTTTCTGTATTGTTTTTTTCTGCAAAATGCAGGAAATAATATGATTATGTCGAAATGGAAACAAGTTGAAGAAGGATAGTAATTAAGGAGGTTCTTAAGTGCAACAGGAAACATTTGAACGGTCTATCCAGGTCGGGGGGAGGACCATGACTTTTCAAACGGGAAAAGTCGGGAAGCAGGCTGGAGGAGCAATCTTTCTCCGCTACGGGGATACGGTGGTGTCAGGATTTACTACAGCCAGCGCCGCACCACGGGAAGGGATAGACTTTTTCCCGCTCACCGTAGATTTCGAGGAAAGACTTTACGCTGCCGGTAAGATACCGGGTGGTTTTATCAAACGGGAAGAGCGCCCCAGCGAAAAGGCGATTCTCTCGGCCCGTTTGATCGACCGACCGCTTAGGCCTCTGTTTCCGGAGGGATTTCGCAATGATGTCCAGGTCGTAACCATAGTCATGTCTGTAGATCAGGACTGCGCTTCCGACATTTCTGCCATAAATGCAGCTTCGGCGGCTTTGACAATCTCGGATATCCCCTTTGAAGGTCCCGTTGCTGCTGTGACCGTAGGATTTGTCGGGGGTGAATTCGTAATTAACCCCACAGTGGCTCAGAGAGAAAAGAGCCGGATGCACTTAACGGTCGCTGGGACTAAAGATGCGGTGATGATGGTGGAGGCCGGCGCTGAAGAAGTGCCGGAAGACCAGATGCTGGAAGCGATCATGTTTGGGCATGAAGAAATCAAAAGGATTACCTCCTTTATCGAAGGATTCAGGGAAGAGGCTTTGACCCTAGGCAAGGCCAAGCCTAAACGGGAAGTTAAACTGGCAGTGGTTCCGGAAAATTTGGCTGGATCAGTTAAGGCATATGCTTTTGATAAGCTGGAAGCGGCTGTGCGCGTTGAGGAGAAAAAAGCGCGTGAAGTGGCAATTGATGAGGTGAAAGCGGAAACATTAGCGCATTTTGGAGAGGAGTATCCTGATCATCTCAAAGCCATAGGTGCGGCGCTTGAGGATATTGTTCACCAAATCGTGCGCAAACTGATTACCGTAGAACATATTCGCCCAGATGGCCGAGCTCTTGATGAAATCAGGCCTATTAGTGTTGAAGTGGGCTTATTGCCTCGTACTCACGGCACGGGGCTCTTTACCCGGGGACAAACCCAGGTGCTGACAGTGGCAACCCTGGGCGCAGTGGGGGATGAACAGATCCTTGATGGCTTAGGCCTTGAAGAATCCAAACGCTATATGCACCACTATAATTTCCCGCCTTTCAGCGTTGGAGAAACTAGGCCCATGCGTGGACCCGGGCGCAGGGAGATCGGGCATGGTGCTTTAGCTGAACGCGCCCTTTTGCCGATGATTCCGCAAGAGAGTGAATTTCCGTATACCCTCCGTCTGGTGTCCGAGGTTTTGGAGTCAAATGGTTCAAGTTCCATGGCTTCGGTGTGTGGTAGTACGCTCGCTCTGATGGACGCCGGGGTGCCGCTTAAAGCCCCGGTCGCCGGAGTTGCGATGGGGCTTATTAAAGAAGAAGGGAAGTTCGCGGTCCTAACCGATATTGCCGGGATAGAGGATCATTTTGGAGATATGGACTTTAAAGTAGCCGGAACCGAGCAGGGGATCACTGCGCTCCAGATGGATATTAAGGTCAAAGGGGTATCCCGGGAAATATTGAAGGAAGCGTTAGCTCAGGCCCGGACCGGAAGGCTGTTTATCCTGGATAAAATGCTGGCTGTCATCGCTAAGCCGCGTCCTGAACTTTCTCCGTTTGCTCCCCGGATTATTACGTATTCGATTCACCCGGATAAGATCAGGGATGTCATTGGTCCTGGTGGTAAGACCATAAAGAAAATTATTGATGAGACCGGAGTGAAGATTGACATTGAGGATGACGGCAGGGTCTTCATTTCGGCAGTGGACGGTGGGGCCGGGGAAAATGCGTTGAAGATCATCCAGTCTTTGACCCAGGATGTAGAGATCGGGAAGATTTACAACGGTAAAGTCACGCGCGTTATGGATTTTGGAGCTTTTGTTGAAGTCATTCCAGGTGTGTTAGGGCTCGCCGGTAAAGAAGGACTTGTGCATATTTCTCAGCTTGCTCACGAGCGGGTGGAAAAAGTTGAAGATGTAGTCAAAGTCGGGGACGATATTATGATCAAAGCCACCGGCATTGATAAGCAGGGCAGACTTAATCTGTCGCGCAAAGAAGCCTTACCCAGACCGGAAAAACAGCACAACTAAAACCAGCAGCAAATAAAGCGCTGGTTTTTGGCGAAGCGAAATCAATCTCAGATAATGGGAGCTTTCCGTAGAGGAGAAGTCTGCATCTCTCTCTCTCAGCATAACTTTAGAGGGGGAGGGAAGCAGATGTTTATCCTGATTAAGATTCCGCGGCGGGCCTTAGTCATCACTCTCGTGTTATTAATATGTGCTATTGGGATTTCAGGCAAAGAAATGACCATGGGGCTTTACACATCGGGTGTAAAGCCGCTTGAGCATGTGCCTACAGAACACAAAGCCATCGCCCTTACTTTTAACGTGGACTGGGGAGAGGAGTATCTGCCCGGGATACTTAAGGCTCTTGAGCAAAACGGGGCCAAGGCAACATTTTTTCTTACGGGCAGGTGGGCGAAAAATCATCCGGAACTGGTACAGGTCATAGCAAGGGCTGGACACCAAATTGAAAATCACGGTTATTCCCATCCGCATCCTGACCGTCTCTCAGTTGCAGCTAACAAAGAGGAAATTAAAAAGACCGAAAGCGTAATTAACGGCATAATTGGCTACAAGACACGTTATTATGCACCTCCGTACGGGGAAAAAGGGAATCCAGGGATGCAGGCAACTGCTGAACTTGGCTATGTCACAGTGCTTTGGACCCTTGATACGGTTGATTGGCGGCCGGAGAGCACGCCGGAAGTTATCACCAAGAGGGTAGTAAACCCAGCGGTACGCTTTGGGGTAAAGCCTGACAAACGCGGCGCCATTGTCCTTATGCATCCTAAAGAAAATACGGTGAAAGCCCTGCCGGTGATTCTTGCCAACTTAAAAGCGGAAGGGTTTAGGTTTGACCGTTTAGATCAATTGATAACATTGGACCAGGCAGGAAATACTACCTCATAGTTCAAATACAGAGGTGGTTAAATTGGTCAGGCACAAATGGACGCAAGCCTGCTGCGTCTTTCTTTTCATGGTGAACGCAGTGACTCCTGTGTTGGCAGAGGAACCGGATGTAAGTACACCCAGGACGGTGATATATGAGGACAATCAATTAAACCAAATTGTGGTGCCTAGTGTGCCAGCGGCTGCTCCGGCTATGGCCGTCGGAGCGGAATCTGCAGTGTTGATGGATGTTACTACAGGGGACGTGCTTATTGACAAACAGGCACATAAGAAGAAACCGCCCGCGAGTACGACCAAAATGATGACTGCAATTCTCGGTCTCGAGTTAGGACGGCCGGACGAGATTGTTACAGTAAGCCCGAAAGCGGCTGCTGTCGGGGAAGCAACACTGCACCTCGACCCAGGGGAAAAGATCCCACTCTACGAACTTATTACCGGGGCCTTGGTGCGTTCGGGCAATGATGCCTGTGTAGCGATTGCGGAGCAGATTGCGGGCACGGAAGAAAATTTCGTGAGGATGATGAACCGCAAAGCGCTCACTCTCGGAGCGGAAAATACAAATTTTGTAAATACTAACGGTTTGCCCAATAAAAATCATTACTCTACAGCCTACGACCTTGCCCTAATAGCTAGGTATGGCTTGCAGAACCAGGCTTTCTCCTCAATAACCAGGCAAAAAGAAACGGAAATCCACTTTTTGGAACCTGATGTACTCATGAATTTACGCAACACGAATAAACTTTTATGGAATTACCCTTTCGCTGACGGGGTTAAGACAGGAACCACGAATGCGGCCGGTAAATGCCTGGTGGCTTCCGCAACCAAAGACGGGCGGCAATTGGTTACAGTGGTGCTTAACGCTCCCAACCGCTTTGGAGATGCCCAAAAATTATTGGAATGGGGCTTTGGCGAAACTGAAAATGTCAAATTGGGTCAAGCCGGTCAGGTTGTGGGGGAATTTCCCTTGGCAGGGGTTAAACCGCTCTCTGCTTTTCTAGAAGCCCCTTTGGAAGTGAGTATCGAAACAAGTGACAAGGGTAAGCTTAAGACGAAAATTGTATGGGAGAGAGGCCCGGACTTGCCTATCAGCGCCGGGGAACGCCTAGGGCGGTATGAAGTCTGGCTTGGGGATAAAAAGCTGAAAAACGTGCCACTAGTAAGTGAAAGTGAAGTGCTTTCTCCGCCTAAGACATGGTCCTTTTCAAAATTTCTCCGTCAATAGAGTAAAGGAAGTGAAGCGCTTGTATCAAAAAACTGTTCTACCTAACGGAGTGCGCCTCATCACAGAGGAGATTGACCATATACGTTCAGTGGCTATTGGTTTGTGGGTTGGAGCGGGTTCGCGTGATGAGAGAGAAGGGTTTGAGGGAATATCTCATTTTATTGAGCACATGTTTTTTAAGGGAACACAAAAGCGTACGGCCCGGGAGCTTGCAGAGTCTTTAGAGGCGGTCGGCGGGCAACTTAACGCTTTTACCACCAAAGAATATACCTGTTATTATGCTAAAGTACTTGACGAGGATTTTGATCTGGCCTTAGATGTTCTGAGCGATATGTTTTTCTCCTCTCTCTTTGCGGACAAAGAGATCGAAAAAGAGAAAAAGGTTGTAATCGAAGAGATCAAAATGTACGAGGATTCTCCGGATGAACTGATCCATGACCTCTTTTCCGAATATGTCTGGAATGACCATCCGCTTGGCAAGCCGATATTAGGTACGGAGGAAAGCATTCGCTCCCTCAGCCGCGAGAAAATTCTTGACTACCTTTCTCATCACTATTCACCGGATAATTTGGTGATCGCGGTGGCGGGTAAGATTAAACACCAGGATGTGATTAGTAAGCTCTCCGGTGTTTATGGAGAGTTTAAGCGTGGAGGACGCAGGGTCCTGGAAGGAACCCCGAGCGGGCACACGGTTAAGCGTTCTGTCAACAAAGACACGGAACAAATGCATGTAATATTAGGCGTGCCCGGACTTGGACAGGATGATGCCGATATCTATCCCATGCATGTTATTAACAACATTTTAGGTGGAGGGTTAAGTTCCCGCCTCTTCCAAGAGATTCGGGAGCAACGTGGACTGGCTTATTCCGTGTATTCATACCATTCCACTTATGTTGATACCGGACTGTTTGCCATCTACGCCGGCACCAGTCCCACTAACACGAATGAGGTTGTGGAGTGTATTCTGTCTGAGATTCAGGAATTGAAGAAAAATGGTATAACAGCTCAAGAGCTGGAAAGGACAAAAGCTCAGATTAAGGGAGGGCTTTATCTTGGCCTCGAATCTGTAAGCAGCCGCATGAGCAGGCTGGGTAAGACTGAGCTTACATATAACAGGATCTTGACCCCGGAAGAAGTTGTGGAAAAAATGTCCAAGGTCACGCTTGAAGATGTGGCGCGTGTGATAAACCGCCTCTGGCAAAAAGAGAGGATCAGCCTGTTAACTTTGGGCCCGAGCGCGCATGGGGTGGATTTGGATTCTGTGCTTA
>DAHVVW010000279.1 GCA_027357125.1 Clostridiales bacterium | reverse complement strand
TATTGCAGCCCCAGGAATGTTGCATACGGCTGGACGGTTCATGACAATTCCAAAAGGGGCTGCAATGAAGCACATAAGTTTGGAAGAAGTAAGAGATGTTTTCCGGTCAAAAGGATACGAAATTAAAGGTTAGGAGTTGGCGAGTATGAGTGAAATAATCAATAACCGTGAATATCGGCAAAAAGTGTTAAAAGAACTTCTCCAGGATTTGCACCGCGGTATGAGTGTTGACGAGGTAAAGTCCAGGTTTGAAGAACTGATCGAAGGGGTTTCAGTCAGCGAAATCGCTGAAATGGAGCAAGCCCTGATCCGGGAAGGAATGCCGGTTGAGGAAATCCAAAGGCTTTGCGATGTGCACGCTGCCGTTTTTAAAGGTTCCATTGAAGAAATTCACAGGCCGCAAAACCCGGACGAGATCCCGGGGCACCCTGTGCACAGCCTTAAACTTGAAAACAGGGCGCTTGAACAGCTGATTAACGAGAAAATCAAACCCCATGTTGAAGAGTTTGAAGCCGGTGATGAAACTGTGCATGCGCTAATCGAAGATTTCAGGGACTTGCGGGAAATAGATAAGCATTATGCACGGAAGGAAAACCTGTTATTCCCCTACTTGGAGAAGTACGGTATTACTGCCCCGCCGAAAGTAATGTGGGGCGTCGATGATGAAATCCGGGCCCTCATTAAAGAAACGCGCAACTTTTTGGCCGCGTACCTTGCAGGCGATGGCAACAAAGAATTGGTAACCGGAAAGGTCAATGAAACTGTAAACCGGGTTGGGGAAATGATTTTTAAGGAAGAAAATATCCTCTTCCCGATGATGCTGGATACGTTGTCTGAGGATGAATGGGCTAAAATCTCCGCAGAGAGCGGAGAAATCGGCTACTGCCTGATTGAACCGCAAGGAACCTGGAAACCGGTATTGACAAATGTCGAAGAAAAAGTGAAGGACAGCGGAGAACAAGCCTCCAACAACGGCTACATTAGATTTGATGCCGGGATTCTCCTGCCGCAAGAAATCAACGCCATGTTTAATACCCTGCCGGTTGACATTACCTTCGTAGATAAGGACGGAGCCGTGAAATACTTTTCCCAGGGAAAAGAGCGGATCTTTGCCCGGCCCAAGACGATTATCGGGAGACAAGTTCAGAACTGTCACCCGCCTGCCAGTGTTCACATAGTTGAGAAAATTGTAGAGGATCTAAAATCAGGCAATAAAGACCATGAGGATTTCTGGATCAAGCTGGGCGATAAATACGTATTGATCAGGTACTTCGCAGTAAGGAATGAAAAGGGAGAGTATTTGGGAACGATGGAAGTTACCCAAAACATCAAGCCGATCCAGGAGATCACCGGTGAGAAAAGGCTCATGTCGGAGTGAATGAGTTGTCCTAGATGCGAAAGCGGCCTGTGGATGGAAACAGGCCGCTTTGAATTTTGTGGTGAACATCACTCAACCATGCAAACCGTTATTTTTTCTAGGCCAATTGAGAAGGAATCAGCCCATAGCGAAAAGAATTGGAATAAAGTGATGTTACGGACCATTAGCGGCTCTTTAGGGGATGTATGAATGCCAGAGACTGAGCAGATTAAGCAGGAAAGAAAACATTATCTGGATTGGCTGCGGATTGCTATCATTTTTCTGCTCTTTCCATTTCATACCGCCAGGATATTCGACTACTGGGAAGTCAACTATGTCAAGAATCCCGTACAAGCCGGTTACAGTAAATCATACTTGCAATTTCTGCCCACGTACTGGGCTACGGCGAAGAATATTTGAACTTTAGCAGCAAGTGGCTGGGTTACCTAAATCAAGCGGTTTTCCCGGTCTACGTTATCCATCAGACCGTGCTGCTCATGATCGGCTATTACATAGTTCATACGGGCTTGAATTTATGGCTCAAGTTCGTTGTAATTACGGTTCTTTCTTTGCTGGCGTGCTGGGCGGCATTTGACCGGCTGATCAGGCCCTGGGGCATAACCCGCTGGCTGTTTGGGGTTAAGCCCAGGCGGCCAAATGGAGCGGTAAAGCCCATGGATCGGTTAATGGCGGACATACAACAACCGGACTAAGCGCGAGAGTCGGATAAGAGTAGTAATCTTAAGGAAGTGAAAAACGAGTGGCACAAAAACTAAATGTTTATGCATTCATTGCTTCATTGCTCTGTGTAGGGCTATTTTTACTGACAAGTTTCACAAGTATAGGAGACTTCGTAAAATCTTTAGTGAAAGTCCACCCCTTAGATCTTGTTCTTGTCCTGTCAATCGTTTCTTTCCTCTTAGGCATGTTTGGATTTAGTGGCGCTAGAGACTGGAAATCGTTTGTGCGAAGTTTAGTGACTGTTCTAATTACTTCGGTATTATCAGTCGCGTTAATTTTTATCATCGGTATAGGTCATCTGCTTGGATAACATAAAAATACACACTTGAACGAACTTCACAGGCTAACTAAGATAGACTGTGAAACAAAGAATATCGTGAATGCACGGTTAGGAGGGGAAAAATTGTTTGAGGAACTGAACCAACAACTGACTGAAATGAAGGAAAAGGTACGGCTGCACGGGAAACTCCAAGACAAATATACTAAAGTGAAAGAGCAAATAAGACTGGACGAGACCAGGCTGCAAAGGTTGAAAGCTCAATTGGTTAAAGAAGACGCTGATGTCAAAAAACTGGAAGGGCTTAGCCTTACAAGCTTGTTTTGCGCAGTGCTAGGCAGCAAGGAGAAACAACTGGAGAAAGAACGGCATGAATACCTGGCTGTTCAGCTTAAGTATGAGGAATGTAAGTTTGCCCTCTCCGCCCTGAGGCAAGAGGCTGATCAATTGCAGCAGAAGCTCAGCGAGTTAGGAGATGTGTCCACTCAGTATGATTCGTTTCTTAAGCAGAAGGAGAACATGGTTGCCGGATCTGATGATGTTAGTGCACGGGAACTGGCAGAATTGGCCCATGAGTTGGGGGATGTGAGGTCTGATATCAGGGAGTTGAAGGAGGCAATCGAGGCTGGACGCGAAGCGCACCGGGGGCTTGCGGGCATGTTAGGTTCCCTAGAGAGCGCAAGCAACTGGGGTACCTGGGATATGCTCGGTGGGGGTTTGCTTAGTACTGCCATTAAGCATTCGAGAATCGACGAAGCCCGAGACTTAGGATACCAGGTGCAGCAATTATTGGGGCGCTTTCAGCGGGAATTGGCAGACGTGGATGTTAGATATAGCCTTTCTATTGATCTTGGTTCCTTCATGACTTTTGCCGACTACTTTTTTGACGGGCTGATTACAGATTGGCTGGTCCAGTCAAGAATAAAAGAGTCCCAGCAAAACGTCGAGGACATGTACGAGAGAGTTGGAAATATAGTTTTAGAGCTTGAAGCAAGTCTGGAAAATGTCAGAGAGAAGCTTCAAGTTTTAGAGGACAAAAGGCGGACCTTGATTGAGGGATGTTGAAAGGGGTGAGAATCATTATAGTGAAGAAATACCTGGTGCTCATAACATGTCTGGTGAGCTTAGCTATAGTAGGTTGCAGTTCAGCGGG
>DAHVVW010000278.1 GCA_027357125.1 Clostridiales bacterium | reverse complement strand
ATAATACCCTGTTTTTATGAACATCCATTGTGTCAATTGCTTATAGAGATAACATATAGTTCTAGCGTTAAGTTCTAAAACTCTATTCGCTAAATGTCAAGCCATATCCTGCACTGCTAAAAACATTACTTCCTTTGTATCTGACGCGCTTGTAAATGGAGAAGTAGCTCTTGCTAAATACTTCTAAATGAAGTAAGATAAATTCAAATTAAAAAGTGTTTATCCTCTGGGGATAGGTGCAAATCCTTACCGGCGGTATAGCCCGCGAGCCTTTGTGGTTGATCCGGTGTGATTCCGGGGCCGACAGTATAGTCTGGATGGGAAGAGGATGTTGTTGAGAAGGGTTCAGCCATGGCAAATTTTTAGCATTTGCATGTGCTCTTGCTTGCCTAACCTCTTCAATACTTGATAATCTTCTCTTTTAGAATTAGCTAACACCCGGAGGAATCCGGGTGTTTTTATCTGCCCGCCTGCTAACACTAAGAGTAACGATATACAGAGAGCGACGAATTGAGCATGAAAGAAAAGTTTTCCTCTCAAGATGAATTTTATATGAAAAGGGCTTTGGAACTTGCCGCTCTGGCCAGAGGGAGAACAAGCCCCAACCCGATGGTAGGGTGTGTTATTGTCAAGGATGGACGCATTGTCGGGGAAGGTTATCATCATCAAGCAGGGACACCGCATGCTGAGGTTCATGCTTTGGCTGCTGCCGGGAGTATGGCTGAAAACGCGGCTGTTTATGTTTCCCTTGAGCCCTGTTCCCATTTTGGACGCACTCCTCCCTGTGCTGATGCCTTGGTTCGGGCCCAAGTAAGCCGGGTAGTGGTGGCCATGGTTGACCCTAATCTCTTGGTGGCAGGCAAAGGAATACAGCGCCTTGAACAAGCAGGAATTGCTGTCCAGGCAGGGCTGTTAGCGGAGGAAGCTACCCGTCTCAATGAAGCATTCATCAAAGCCATTACGAAGAGACTTCCTTTCTTACTGTACAAAGCCGCTTTTTCCCTTGACGGGAAAATTGCTACGGCCACAGGAGAGTCCCGCTGGATCAGCAGCGAACAGTCGCGGGCATATGTCCACCGTCTGCGCAATTACTATGATGTAGTTATGGTAGGAAGTGAAACGGTAGTTAAAGATAACCCGGCCCTCACCTGCCGGGTACCGGGCGCTCGCGACCCTGTCCGTTTAATCGTGGACGGAAAACTGCGCCTGCCTGAAGATGCTCAAGTGCTGCTTGCTTCAAGTTCTGCTCCGTGCATCATAGCTACCAGCGCAGCGGCCCCGGCCTCAAAAATTAATGCCCTCAGGCAGAGACTGGGTGTTGAAGTATGGCAATACCCAGATGAGCGTTACGTTCCCTTGACAACTCTTATGCGCGATCTAAGCCAAAGAGGGTGGAACAGTGTGCTCCTTGAAGGCGGGGGGATTTTGGCTGGAAGCTTAGTTAAAGCCGGGTTAGTCGACAAAATAGAGTTCTTTTTGGCTCCGAAGTTAATCGGCGGGCATGGACCCTCCCCGCTGGCAGGCTTTCATATAGAACATTTAGCAGAGGCTCCCTCCCTGCACAGACTGGAAGTAAGCATGGATACCGGGGATTTACACGTTTCCGCATATCTCAATCCGTGAACTTCTCATCAGTGGATATCTGCTATATTTCCGGAAAGTGAGGTGAATTAATGTTTACAGGTATTGTGGAAGAACTCGGAAATGTTGAAAACATTAAGCTCTTGCCTGAATCCGCGGAGCTCACTATTAAAGCCCGCAAAGTTTTAGAAGGGACTATAATCGGGGACAGCATCTCAGTTAACGGCGTCTGCCTGACCGTAATCCGCCTAAGTTCCAGGGAATTCACCGTGGATGTGATGGCTGAAACCGTGCATAAGACTAATCTGGCTGAACTTAAGCAAGGAAGCCCGGTAAACTTGGAACGCGCCCTTCAGCTCCAGACTAGGCTGGGCGGGCATTTAGTCAGTGGGCACGTGGACGGGGTCGGCACCATTACAGGGATTAATTCCGTAGGAATTGCCAAAGTTTATGAAATCAATTCCCCGCCCTCCCTTCTCCCCTATATTCTTCCCAAAGGTTCAGTGGCTATTGATGGGATATCCCTAACCGTTGTTAAAGTTACTGAGGAATTTTTCTCAGTATCACTTATCCCCCATACTTTCAGTGAAACAACTTTAGGCAAAAAAGGAAACGGAGACAGGGTCAATCTTGAAACCGACTTAATTGGTAAGTACGTAGCCCTTTTCCTAGCCAAACCGGAAGACAACAAAAAAAGCAGCCTCACCCTTGATTTCCTGGCCCAGAATGGGTTCTTATAGGGATGCAAATTATGGTAATCTTCTAGGGGAGACTAATTATTAAGGATAGGAGTGAGATCAAAATGCCTTTTAATACGATTGAAGAAGCCCTCGAAGATATTCGGGCTGGCCGCATGATTGTCGTAGTGGATGACGAAGACCGCGAAAATGAAGGGGATCTCTTGATGGCCGCAGAGAAAGCTACCCCGGAAGCCATTAATTTCATGGCTACGCATGGCCGTGGGCTCATATGTGTGCCTCTTACAGGGGAACGCATTGAAGCTCTCAAACTTGATCCCATGGTACATCATAATACCGACCCTCACGGGACCGCTTTCACTGTAAGCGTAGACGGTGCCGACACCACTACCGGCATCTCAGCCTTTGAAAGGTCAAATACCGTGAAGATCCTGATGGACCCTGAAAGCAAATCCGAAGATTTGCGGCGTCCCGGACATATCTTCCCACTGCGCGCCCGCGAAGGTGGAGTCCTGGTGCGTGCAGGTCATACAGAAGGAGCAGTTGATTTAGCCCGCCTCGCCGGTCTGCAGCCCGCAGGCGTAATCTGCGAGATCATGAATGAAGACGGGAGCATGGCCCGGGTTCCTGATCTTCTGAAATTCGTAGACAAACACGAGCTCAAACTAATCACAATTAAAGACCTTATTCGTTACCGCCGCCAAATCGAGAAATTAGTCGAAATGGTAGAAAGCATTCACTTACCCACAGATTTCGGAGATTTCCGGGCTGTAGGATACCGCTCCCTCTTGGACAACCAAGAGCACTTGGCATTAGTTAAGGGCACGGTTAATGACGGGGAACCGGTATTAGTGAGAGTGCATTCTGAATGCCTTACCGGGGATGTTTTTCACTCCAGGCGCTGTGACTGTGGGGACCAACTGAGCGCAGCCCTCGATCAGATTGAACGGGAAACCCGGGGCGTACTTCTCTATATGCGCCAAGAAGGCCGCGGCATCGGACTCTTAAACAAACTTAAAGCTTATAAGCTGCAAGAAGAAGGAAAAGACACTGTGGAAGCTAATTTAGCTTTAGGTTTCCCACCGGACTTGCGTGACTACGGCGTGGGCGCGCAAATCTTGGCTGACCTGGGTATTACCAAAGTTCGCCTCATGACGAATAATCCGCGCAAAATTGTCGGTTTGGAAGGATACGGCCTCGAGGTTGTGGAAAGGGTACCGCTTGAGATTACCCCCAAACCTGAAAATGCCCGCTATC
>DAHVVW010000277.1 GCA_027357125.1 Clostridiales bacterium | reverse complement strand
TTGGGCAATGGTGCTGAGATCGATCTTGGTATAGGACAACTCCCCTATAGGTAAACCACTGGCTTTGGCCGTTTCCTTAACACCACATCCGATCACGAGCACGATAAGGGACAATAACATAAGCGCTGTTGCTAATCTGAGCCTTAACTTAGCCATCTTAAACTTAGCCATTCCAAACCCTCCTTTACTAGGATACTCCCTACATTATAGACGCACACCAACGGAATTTCGGCTAGAAATACTGAGCAATTTCCAAAAAATCCCTTCGTAAGCACTTGACATTCGAAGTCTTAATTCTTCAAATTTCCCTAGTTTTTGATACGAAGACAAGCTATAATTGAAGTAGGAATTTATTTCCTCCGACTTCCTCCCCTTCCGTGCGTGGGGCAATGCGTAAGTTCGAAGCAGACGGTACTTCGAATGCATGAGAGAGGGAGGTGGTGACTATGACGCAAATCATTGCCGCGATAATTGCTGGAGTTTTTCAGCTTATTGTAGCTTTGATCCGGTGTCCCGGAAACGGGATAAAAAAAGAAGAAAAACGTTCCGTCAAACGTTCTTCTTCCCGTGCAAAATGTCGCTAGAAACATACTTCAGGTCGCATTGCCCAAAGCTGGGAGGGTGTGTAATCACCTTCCCTTTGCTTTTATTATAACCAATTTTCAAACGTTTTCAACCCCATTTTACCATGGACAAAAGGCAACCTAAATGTTATGATTAAGTTGTTAGGAAAAAGAGGTAAAATTTATCATCGGACAATTCCCCCTGATTTAAATACGTACTCAAACTATCTCAGGATCCGTTGCTAAGATTAACTGAACTACGTAGTTTTGCCCTTACGGAACCGCCTAACGCGGTTCCTTTGTTTTCATTATCGTAAGGAAAAATCCAAGATATAAAGGGGGAACTAACTCAGAAACGAGAGGAGAGATGTCCATGAGGTTACTCATTGTTTCCAACAGATTGCCGTTGAACGGGGTTCAGAAGGAAGGAAAGCTCGTATTTGAGCAAAGCGCTGGGGGGCTTGTCTCTGGCTTAAGTGCCTATTTAGATTTGTTGAAAAGCACCTCGGCCCAGGACATAGAGTATGTCTGGATCGGGTGGCCGGGAATCACGGTGCAGGACAAGATGCAAACTGAAGTGAAGAGCGTCTTAGGCGATCTCCACGCTTCTCCGGTATTCTTATCGGAAGAAGCTATGGACAAGTTTTATCTGGGTTTTTGCAACAAGATTATTTGGCCCTTGTTTCACTATTTTCCATCCAATACAGTCTATGACAAGGATTACTGGCTCCAGTACCAAGAAGTTAACAAGATCTTCAGGGATGCCGTGTTGGAGGAGATAAAGCCAGGGGATGTAATCTGGGTGCACGATTACCACCTTATGCTCCTGCCGGGCCTGCTCCGGGAGAAACTGCCCCACACTCCCATCGGCTTTTTCCTGCATATTCCGTTCCCATCCTATGAGCTCTACCGGCTGCTGCCGTCTGCTTGGGGCCAAGAAATCCTGCGCGGGCTCTTAGGTGCAAATCTTATCGGCTTTCACACGCATGAATATGCCCAGTATTTCTTACGGTCGGTGCTGCGAATTTTGGGATATGAACACAAGCTCGGGCAAATCCTATCCCAGGATCATGCTGTTAAAGTTGACACCTTTCCCATGGGCATTGACTACCAAAGATACCACTCAAACCCCACCGGTTCAGAGTTTGAGCAAAACCTGAAGGAACTGGAGCAACTGCTTGACGGCTTCAAGGCCGTTCTTTCGGTAGACCGCTTAGACTACAGTAAAGGAATCAGCAACCGCCTGCAGGGATACAAGCTGTTTTTGGAGAACAATCCCCAGTGGCGCGAGCAGGTGGTTCTGCTCATGATCGTTGTTCCTTCTCGCGTTGGAGTTGAACATTACCAGCAAATGAAACGGCAGATTGATGAACTTGTGGGCGAGATAAACGGCCGCTTCGGCACGCTTAACTGGACGCCGATTATTTACCAATATAAGTTTTTGCCGCTTAACTCTCTGCTGGCCATGTACAGACAGAGTGACGTCGCTTTAATTACTCCCCTAAGGGACGGGATGAACTTAATTGCCAAAGAATATGTGGCTGCCCGCACTGATCAAACAGGTGTGCTTATTCTGAGCGAAATGGCTGGTGCCGCCAAAGAACTGGGAGAAGCTCTGATCATCAATCCCAACAACATTGAAGCCATTGCCGGAGCTTTGCAACAAGCTTTGGCAATGCCTGAGACAGAGCAGAAAAAGCGCAACGTAGTCATGCAGCAGCGGCTCAAACGTTACGATGTAGTGCGCTGGTCAGGCGACTTTATTCAGGAACTGTTGCAGGTGCAGAAAGGACAATCCAGAACACGTCCGCTAGACCAACACAAACAGGCCTTGCACGCTGGTTTCCATCAGGCCGGCAAACGTTTGCTGCTTGTGGACTATGACGGAACACTGGTTCCGTTTACAGACAGCCCTGACCAAGCCAAGCCTGATAAGGAACTCCTGGATCTTTTGAAGAGTTTAGCGAACGCTGATACGGAAGTCGTTATTATTAGTGGCAGGGACAGAGCGATACTTGAAACTTGGCTGGGCTCCTTAGATATAACACTGGTGGCTGAGCACGGAGCATGGCTCAAAAGGCGGGGAGAGCAGTGGAGTTTGAGCAAACCTCTGGTCAACTCCTGGAAACGCCAGCTCATACCGATGCTCGAAATGTATGCCGACAGACTCCCCGGCTCATTTATCGAAGAGAAAGAATTCTCTCTGGCTTGGCACTTCCGTCAAGCTGATCCTGAGCTTAGCGCCGCCTGTGCTCGAGAACTAATGGACGAGTTGGTGGCTTTCACCTCCAACATCGATATTCATATACTGCAAGGCAACAAAGTAATTGAAGTCAGAAACTCTGAGGTGACGAAAGGATCGACCGGCCTCCATCTCACAGACAACTATGATTTTATTCTGGCCATCGGGGATGATACTACCGATGAGGACTTGTTTGCCATCCTCGCACTTGAGCATTCCTGGCCCGGCATGTTGCCGCCAAATACTTTTACCATTCGCGTTGGCACAGACAAATCTCAGGCCAGCTACTTCCTGCCCAGTTATGTGGAAGTAAAGGAAATGCTCCAGGAACTGGCCGCCGGGAGAACACAGAACAATTGAAGGGGTTAGCGTAAATGCCTAAAAAAAAGTGGTGGAAAGAAAGCGTCGTTTACCAAATCTATCCCCGCAGCTTTAAAGACAGCAACGGGGATGGCACCGGAGATCTTAAGGGAATAATCTCCAAGCTTGATTACCTACAGTACCTGGGGGTTAACGTACTCTGGCTCTGCCCAATCTATTGTTCCCCCAATGTGGATAATGGGTATGACATCAGCGATTACCGGGGAATCATGGATGAGATGGGTACCATGGCAGACTGGGAGGAACTGCGGGACGGACTGCACAGCCGTGGCATGAAGTTAGTGATGGACCTGGTAGTCAATCACACTTCAGACCAACACCGCTGGTTTCTAGAGTCCCGCTCAGGCAAAGACAACCCCT
>DAHVVW010000276.1 GCA_027357125.1 Clostridiales bacterium | reverse complement strand
AGTCCCAGCCCGTCATTGGTTGCAATCGCTATGACCAGCGGTCTTTGGTTACGGAGATGTGCTTTCGCGGCCATAAGCACCGGAGTATCCGTAATCCCGTTAGCCAGTTTAGCAAGCGTATTGCCTGTGCATGGAGCAATCACCATGCAATCAAATTTTTTCTCTGGCCCTACCGGCTCGGCATCCGGAATCGTATGAATCGGAGTCTTGCCGGTAATTTCCTGCACCTGGCTGTTCCAGTTTGCGGCCGTGCCAAACCTGGTATCCATACTCTCTACCGCGTATGAAATAATTGGGGTTACGTCTGCCCCTTGATCCACAAGGTACTGGATTACCTGCGTGATCTCGCTTAAAGTACAATGTGATCCTGTTAAGGCAAACCCTATTCTTAACCCGTCAAACTGCATTCTCTTCGCACCTCCACTTAAGTCTCCATCGAAGTTTTTACTGTGGTCAGTTGGCGAAGAATAAGTTGCGGGTACACGTGGGCAAGAATCTTACCGGCCGTTTTTGGAGCGACAATACCGGGGAGTCCGGGTGCCAGCAGGGCTTTGATGCCTAACATTTGCGCATACTCATAATCTACCCCTCCCGGAATAGAAGCGAGATCAATGATGGCAGCATCTCGCGCCACTCTTTCTAACATCACCCTATCCAAGATTAGGGTAGGAACCGTGTTAAATATGATTTCTGCGCGACCAATCTCATCCTCAAGGTCAGAAAAATGAACTGCCTGAAAACCCATTTCGGTAGCCCGTGCCAGATCAGTCCCCTTGCGGGCAACACCTGTGACATGAGCCCCAATGCCGTAGAGCATCCGGGCAATGGTCCAACCACATCGACCCAAACCAAGAACAAAGCTCTCACTATTGTGAATTGTGATGTTGGTGTTTTCCATCGCCATCTGAATTGCTCCCTCAGCTGAGGGAATCGAGTTGAGAATCGCCGTTTCGTTCATATTTGCGGTTTCCACGATCCGGATTCCCATCATATCGGCGGCAGACTTCAAGGCCGAACGCGCCCAGCCTATGAATAGAGGCACGCGCGCTGGGATTGCCTGAAGGATCTCCTTGTTCAATACGATTTGAGAATCTGCATACTTGGCTTTAATAACCCCACGTTCGTCAGTGCCGAACATCGGAAAGACAAGCACATCAACCTGGCTTACTGCTTCCTTAAGAGAAGCCATCTGCATTCCAGGTATTGGTGCTGCCTTTTCGAATCCGACCCCGACTATGTAGGCCCCGTGTTTTTGTAGCTCAGGAATCAGATACAGTTCCCGATCATCCCCCCCTATTACGGCCACACGAATTCCTTTCAGACCCGCACTCATCTTTATGCCCCCTTTGAGACAGCGTCCCATTGACTACTATCCAGTATATGAGGGATGAAAGAATGCGGTTCCGCGAGTCAAGTTCCTAATCGAGGAAATTCTCAAGTCCAATTACCATTTCTGTTAAACCTAAGGCCTTGCGGACTGCTAACATGATACCTGGCATATAAGTCTCACGGGAAAAAGCATCATGGCGGATTGTCAAAGCCTGCCCCAACCCTCCGAAAATATTTTCTTGATGGGCGATCAGTCCAGGCAGACGCACAGAATGAATATGAATACCATTCACATCAGCCCCGCGGGCACCGGGAACTTTTTCATATTCATTGGGATGCCCTTGCATCATCGGTGCGCGCGTTTCCATAATCCAATCCACCGTTTTCAAGGCCGTACCTGAGGGCGCATCTAATTTTTGGTCGTGGTGAAGCTCAATAATCTCCACATGAGGAAAATATTTAGCAGCCTCGCGGGCAAAGCGCATCATCAGAATAGCGCCAATTGCGAAATTGGATACAATAACGGCCCCAACCCTCTCTTTGCCCACTAAGCTGCGAATTTCTTCAATCTCTGCTTCATCAAGGCCAGTGGTTCCAATTACAGGAACTACACCGTTCGCAATCGCTGTCTTCGCATTTTTAAATACGGACTGCGGATTAGTAAAATCAATCAGCACGTCTGCTTTGCTAGCGATCAGCATTGAAACTTCCAGGGGTCCGCTTACATCAACTCCTACCCGCGGGGAGCCTATGACATGCCCGATATCCATGCCCTGATTGCGGGCATCCCCCGCCCCCGCCAACACCATATCTTCTTGCTGTAGTACTGTCCTTACAACTTCCTGGCCCATTTTGCCACAGGCCCCTGACACAAATACGCGAATTTTTTTCAAACCAGAACCCCTCCTGCGGTGATAAGGCAAAAACCCCGCTTGCACCAAGCATTCGGGGTTAAGTGTCTTTCTCACTATTGTATTAAAGCAGGAAAGCCCTGTCAAACTGAATATTTTCGCATTTTCTCGGATTTATTCTGTAAATCTACAATTATTACCTCAGAACCGACTTTCTTCACTGCCTGCCAAGGGATCACCAGAATATCTCGGTCACGTTCGCTCATACTGCTGAAAAACCCAGAAAACCCGGAGCGGGAAGTAAGAATGATTGCCTCAATGTGCCCGCTTGGGGCTAAAGCTAGGTCCGCATCTCCCACCAGTCCTAACTTAGCTCCATCATATAAATTAATAATTTCTTTCCCCGCCAACTCACTCAGAAGCATCTCTTCCCCCCCTTACTTGTGAACATTTCGCCACAGCTTAAGCGCGAACGGCTGAACGATCGCCAGCACCAGGGACGCGGCAGCCAGCGGTTCCACCATAAAAACGGAAGAACTCCACCAGTCTTCCGGAAGTTTAAGAAACGTAAATAAAAGCTCTAAAGACAAATAAATCCCGCCAGCCGTTCCCACTAACTGAGCCAAAGCAGTTGAAAGCGGACTTTGCGTGCTCTTCGAACGCCACATAAGATAATATTTCCGTTCTTTAACAGAAACTGCAATCCCTAACGCCAGCAATATTAACCAAACTGCCTGCATTCCCTACCCTCCCACAGGAATGATCCCGTACTACAGGAATTATCCCTTAAAGGATTGTATGAGGAAAGGGCAAGCATTAGAACTACTACACCCCCGTCGAGCCGAAGCCCCCCGTCCCCCGCCCGGTATCGTTTAGGGAAGCTGCCTCAGACAAATGCGCGTGCCAGACCGGGATAAAGAGCATTTGGGCAATACGCTCCCCACTGTGTATAATCACGCTCTCCTGCCCTTGATTAACAACCAAAACCTGAATTTCCCCGCGGTAATCAGAATCAATCACGCCCACCCCGTTAGCTAAGGCCAGACCGAATTTGGCTGCCAACCCGCTGCGGGCAAAGACGAGTCCAACCGCCTGAGAGCCTGGCAGCTCCATGGCCCACCCGGTCGGCACCTTTACTACTTGTCCCGGCAGAATTTCCAAATCCCGTTCCAGGCAGGCATGCAGATCCACCCCAGCAGAACCCGCAGTTGCATAGGAAGGCAAAATCACTTCATTATCTTCCCGCACTCTCTTAAACCTGACATCAATACTGTGTAAAACATCCATGCTAACCCACCCCTCAAAGATGCACCTTTTTTACCCTATTTCTTCAAAGACGCACATTCTAGCCTACTCCTAAAAGCCATC
>DAHVVW010000275.1 GCA_027357125.1 Clostridiales bacterium | reverse complement strand
ATATTGCCATAAGCAGGATACCATTCCTCCAGGAAATACCACGGTTTTCCATCTTTATAGACCCAGACCCTGCCGCCGTCTCCCCTGATGGACTCAGACATCAGGCGCAGTTTGTCTCTGCCCGGAATGGCGGAAGGGTGAATTTGAATAAACTCGCCATTGGCATAGGTCGCTCCCTGCTGGTATAAGGCTGCAGCTGCCGCCCCGGTGTTGATCGTGGAATTGGTACTGCGCCCAAATATCATACCTAAGCCGCCAGTAGCCATGATGACTGCATCAGCGGGAAACACCTGCACCTCTAAACTTTTCAGATCTTGTACTACAATTCCACGGCAGCGTCCCTCATCATCCTGAACAATAGATAGGAACTCCCATTCCTCATAGCGCCTGACCAAACCCACATCTTCATAGCGGCGCACTTGCTCATCAAGAGCATAAATAAGCTGTTGCCCAGTCGTAGCCCCTGCAAAAACCGTACGCGAATACTTAGCACCTCCAAGTCGCCGTACGTCAATAAAACCTTCCGGGGTGCGGTTAAAGGTAACTCCCATGCGGTCCATCAAATAAATAATGCTAGGAGCCGCTTCGATCATATTCTTGACCGGAGGTTGATTCGCCAGAAAATCCCCGCCGTAAATCGTGTCATCAAAATGCTCCCACGTGGAATCTCCTTCGCCCTTGGTATTTACCGCGGCATTAATTCCACCCTGGGCGCACACAGAGTGTGAACGCTTACACGGAACTAAAGAAAATAAATCTACTTTGTGGCCGCTTTCGGCAATCTTAATCGCACTCATAAGCCCGGCAAGACCGCCACCAACCACAATAACTTTACTTGCCACAACTCCCCCTCCTTCTTTTCTGAATTCTTAAGTACGTAATGATTCTGCTCAAATCGCAAAATGCAGTAAAAATTATAAAACGGTATTGGCTCTTCTTATTTGAATGCCAGTAATGCGTTGACTCCGACAACTGTTAAGAGCACAAATACTAGTGTAGACACGTAAGCTGCTTTTCTCTGGGCACCTTCCCCAATCGTAATTCCCCAGGAAACGAGGAAGGACCAAAGACCATTGGCAAAATGAACGAAAGTGGCAATTAACCCAATGAGATAAAGAGCAATAGCCACAGGATTGCTAAAAGCCTGGGCGACCACGCTAAAGCTGATCTCACCGGAGGAAAATCGCAAAATCAGGACATGCCAGCCCACAAAAACGAGCGTTATGAGAGCGGTGATCCTCTGAACATAGAAAAGCCAATTGCGGAAATAGGAATAAGCCAGAACATTGTTGCGCGTCAGATACACGACCCAGATTCCGTATAGCGCATGAAATAAAATAGGGGCAAAAATTATCACAGCTTCCAAGGCCCATAAATAAGGGAGACTGTGAAGCAAGGCCACCCCCTGATTAAAAGCGTTCTCTCCCTTTACCGCTAAGGAGTTGATGAACATATGTTCTACTAGGAATATCCCAATCGGAAAAATGCCGGATAACGAATGCAGTTTGCGCCAGAAAAACGAATTTGCCACTGCTAAAACCTCCTCTCTTGCTTATATATGTGTTGCCTCACTGAGCGAAGCCCTGCTGCAGCATTCCGGACAAATCCGTGATCTTCTCGAGTTCATCCACCGCTGCAATTAAATTTTCTACTCCCGCCAGAGAGAAGTGAAGCTTAGCCAATTCTCGGAACTTATCCACTAACTGTTCATGTGTCACAGGGTTTTCCGGATCACCTTGGGGATAATCTGTTCTCCCCGCGTGGGTTGCCCCTGCTATATCTGTAATCTCAATCACAGCGGGCCATTTCTTCGGGTAAAGTGCGGTGATCTCCGCATCTTCCACCAGTTCCACTTTCGAGAGCAGAGCGCGGATCGCAGGGTCGTTCAGATTCTCTGGGCTGAACTCGTTTATGCCTGCTTTTCTCGCTGTTGCAGCCAGCGAAACGCAGAAAGGAAGACTGAATTTGGCAGCATACAGGGAATCAGGAGCAAAATTACCTGTGATGTCAATGGCAATCGGGTAGGTCTTCACTACAATCTTTGCGATCTGTTCCGGCTCGAGGTTATGTTGCTTGACCAACTCCAGCACTACGTCAATCGCATGGTGCGTATGACGGCAGGAAGCATGAATCTTATAACAGTTTTCCAAGATTTTGTACCCTTGGCCCAGACCGGAGGTGATTTTCTCTAAGTCAAATTCTTCAGCCGTAGCCCGGACAAACCCCTTCTCCCCCTCCAGTATCTTCTTCGCTGCGGTAAACCCTTTTTGTGCCAGGAGAGCAGAGAGCAGACCATTGAGACAGGATTTACCCGGGTGCAGATGCTTGCTCATGGCCCCATCAGCCAAGAACTCCCATAAGCCCGCAGCCTGGGTACCGGCACTCCCTAGGGCATCCGTCATTTGCTCTTCATTCAGACCTAGAATTTTACCTGCAGCGGCTGCTGCTCCGTAAGTTCCGACTGTACCGGTAGTGTGCCAGTAATAATAGTGTGCCGGTGTCACTGCTTCCCCGATTCGAATGGCCACTTCATACCCCACTACTATTCCTTCAAGTAAGCTTTTACCGGAGGCTCCTGCTTTCTCGGCTGCTGCCAGAGCTGCCGGGATAATCGCAGCCCCAGCATGGAGAATGGACGCTTTATGCACATCATCAAGCTCAACGATGTGGGAGATCGCGCCATTAACGAGCGCAGCCATAATGCTTGAGGTTTTCTTGCCCGTGCTTAACACCGTAGCCTCGGGATTTCCTCCCATCTCCTCTACAACTGCCAGCATGATCTGTCCGGGCGGTTTTTCTGCACCCGCCGCCGCTGACCCTAGCCAGTCAAGAAAAGCATCCTTGGCCGCCAGAACTACCTCCGGCGGGAAATCATCATAACGCGCGTCAACTGTAAAACGAGCTAATTCTTGCGAGATTGTCACACTCCAACCCTCCCAGTAATAAAGTCATACTATTTTGAATTTGCAATTTGCGTGCCAACCGTTTTGAATAGAAATTAAGGGTTTTTAGGGGCTTTAGCCCCTACGCTTATGTTCATCCGTTAATTATTTGAACGATTGGGAGTTAATCTGTTTAACTTGTTAACATGCGCTTACCTGAATGGATGCAAAGAATGTCGGAAGAAAACCGTGTGGATGGAATCCACACGGTTTAGACGTTTTTGAAATTACCTTGATTATGAAGCTTGATTCTCTTTAGAGCCCGCCCCAAGATAGACATTGCGAATATCTTGAGTATCAATGCCACTTGTAGGTCCCTCCATTACGACTTTTCCATTAGCTAAGATGAAGGCGTAACTTGCCGCGGAAAGCGCCAAGCTCGCATTCTGTTCAACCACTAAAATAGTCGTCCCTTGTTCGTGATTGATCTGCTTCAATATTTCAAAGACATTTTCCGCGACTAAGGGAGCTAATCCCAAAGAGGGTTCATCAAGGAGAAGCAGCTTTGGTTTTGTCATCAAAGCCCTGCCAATGGCCAGCATTTGCTGTTCCCCACCGCTAAGGTACCCTGCAGTCTGATTCCTTCGCTCTTTAAGAACAGGAAAGTAACGGTAGATCACTTCATAGGCATCTTTTCTTTCGTTGCGCTTA
>DAHVVW010000274.1 GCA_027357125.1 Clostridiales bacterium | reverse complement strand
CGGCTGAGTGAAACCGGAAGTCGGAGACGATGCCAGGTGTTAGAGGTTCGAAGTCGGGGGTTCGGGCAGGAAGTGTGATCAAAAAATTCCTAAGTTTTCAGAAACTTCACAAGTTTCCGTAGACTAATTTTCTTTTTTTTGCTATACTCAATTGTAAGTTAGGGAATTTGGCGTAGTTGTACAATGTTTATTTTGATCATCTAAAGGTTTTACCTGGCAAAGATTTTGCCCAAATCGCTATAACTAATTTAATGGCATGGGAGGATAAAGATGCTCGAAGTCAAAGGAATTGATGCTTACTATGGCGAAATGCAGGCACTACATAAAGTTAGCATCACCGTGAAAGAGGCGGAAATGGTCGGCCTGGTCGGTTCGAATGGAGCAGGCAAAAGCACTATGTTAAAAGTCATCTCCGGTATGATGAAACCGTCCGCAGGAACTATTCTATTTCAAGGAAAGACTATCAGTAACCTTCCTGCCCATAAAATAGTAGACCTAGGAGTAGCACACGTTCCGGAAGGCAGGCGTCTTTTCCCGTTAATGACCGTTCAGGAAAATCTTGAAGTGGGGTCATATTTGCCTGGTCCCAAACAATCCAGGAACGAGAGTATGGAAATGGTTTTTTCGATGCTCCCGCGCTTAAAAGAGCGGCGCAAGCAGCTAGCAGGTACCTTGAGTGGTGGGGAACAACAGATGCTTGCCATTGGGCGCGGCTTAATGTCTAAGCCTAAGCTCTTAATGTTGGATGAGACTTCGCTCGGACTCGCACCAGTATTAGTCGAAGCAATATTAGAAATTATAGAGCAAATTCGCAAACAAAATATCGCAATTTTAATGGTTGAACAAAATGTGAATATCTGCCTCCAATTCGTAGATAGGGCTTATGTTCTTGAGAATGGAATGATCACTATGGAAGGAATAGGGGCGGATCTTCTTAATAATGCCCACTTAAAAAAAGCGTACCTTGGTTTATAAGAATTATATATTTTTTGCTAGACACTTAGACTATCAAAATATTTTATCAACATAATTTTGAATCTTTCTCTCCTCAGAAGCTTCCGCTTATGTTACAGGCCACACAGTTTATATTGACGGTGGCAGATTACTGTATTGATCTCTCTAAGATTGGAGGAAAACGACTATGGCTAAACCAGTATACCCTTACATTCCTAATTCTGTTCCCGGGCTTAAAAATCAGTTATTGCAAGAGTGCGGCTTAAGCAGCGTAGAAGAAATCTATGGCGATATTCCTGCGCATTTGCGTTTGCCGCACGAAATGAATTTGCCGGGGCCGCTGTTATCGGAATATTCCCTTAGACGGCATGTGGAAGGGATTTTGAACCGAAATAAAAGCTGTAAGGAATATCTTAATTTCCTGGGAGCAGGCACCTGGCAGCATTATGTTCCCGCTATCTGTGACGAAATTAATGGCAGAGCGGAGTTTTTGACAGCCTACACCGGCAAGACTTATGCGGACCATGGCAAGTGGCAGGCCCTTTTCGAATACCAAAGCGCTCTATGTGAGTTAGTGGATATGGATATTACCGGTATGCCAACGTATGATTGGGGTCAGGCCGCTGCGACCGCCCTCAGAATGGCTGCCCGCATCACCGGACGCACGGAAGTACTGATAGCCCGTACAGTTAGCAAGGGAAGGGTGCTTCAACTTAACAATTATCTCCAGCCCGAGATTAAGGTTGAATTTATCGGGTATGAAAAAGACACGGGCAGGCTTGATCTCGCTGACCTTAAGAAGAAGGTTTCTACACGAACGGCAGCTGTTTATTTTGAAAATCCATCCTATCTTGGCTTGTTGGAAACAGCAGGGGATGAGGCGGCCCGGATTATTCACAAGTATGGAGCGTTGCTAATTGTCGGGGTTGATCCGATTTCTTTAGGAATTTTATCTCCCCCAGCTCATTACGGAGCGGATATTGTATGCGGGGATCTACAGCCTCTTGGGATGCATATGTCTTTTGGCGGCGGGATGGCGGGATTTATCGCGACGCATGATGACCCGAAATACGTAGCCGAATTCCCGAACTTAATTTACGGCATTACCCGTAACGAGGAACACGGGGAGTACGGGTTTGGGCAAGTATTTTGGGAAAGGACGGCATATGCCACCAGGGAAAAAGGTAAGGAGTTCACTGGAACTTCGGCTGGCTTATGGGGGATAACGGCAGGCGTGTATCTCAATCTCATGGGGCCGCAGGGGATGCAGGAGGTTGGAGAAGCTATCATGCAAAAATGTGCTTATGCCAAGAAAATGTTATCCCAATTAAAAGGAGTTGAACTGAGTTTCTCTTCTCTTACCTTCAAGGAATTCGTCCTTAACTTTGACCAAACAGGGAAAAATGTGGCCGTGATCAATAGGAAGTTGTTAGACCATAAAATCTTTGGCGGTAAGGATCTGTCCCAGGAATTCCCGGAATTAGGGCAAAGCGCGCTGTACTGTGTAACAGAGATCCATACCAAAGAGGACATCGATAAGTTAGCCCAGGCTTTAGCCGATATCATAGAGTAGACTTCGTAGATTCAGTTAAGAATAGCCATTTTTGCGGATGCGAGCTCATGCGTGAACGAGATAATTGCCTCATGCGAATTATTTGAAGGAGATGAGAGCATGCTGCCAAGGAAATTCCACCAAGCCCGTTGGGATGAGCCAATAATTTTCGAGATGTCAAGTTCTGGAGAAAGAGGAATTCTTGTCCCAGAAGTCGAAAAAGATATAGAAAATTCTGTCGGAGATGTGATGGCGGAGATTCCGAGTAATATGAGGCGCCGGGAATTGCCGCATCTGCCTGAACTTTCACAAATGCAAGTACTAAAGCACTATCTGCATTTATCTCAGGAGACACTGGGAGCTGACCTTGGCATTGACATCAGCCTCGGCACAAGCACCATGAAATACAGTCCGAAAGTAAATGAACAGTTGACACACCTGCCTGAGATAGCTGAGCTTCATCCCTTGCAAGAAGAAGAAACTATTCAGGGCATGTTGGAAGTTTACTATAGGATGGAACAGATCCTTAAGGAGATTTCCGGTATGGATCAATTCAGTTTGCAGCCTTCCAGCGGAGCGCAAAGCATTTACACGAATGCCAGCATTATTCGCAAATATCACGAAGCAAACGGGGAACTTGATAAGCGCACTGAAATCATTACGACAATTTTTTCTCATCCTACGGACGGAGCCAGCCCCGCAACAGCCGGTTTCAAAATAATTACTCTGATGCCGGATGAGAACGGATATCCCGACGTAGAGGCCTTGAAAGCGGTTGTATCCGAACGTACAGCCGGTTTGATGATTACGAATCCTGAGGATACAGGGATTTACAACCCGAAAATTGATGAGTTTGTGCGCATAGTCCATGAAGCCGGAGGGTTATGCGCCTATGACCAGGCTAATGCTAACGGAGTTTTGGGTATAGCCAGGGCAAGGGAAGCAGGGTTTGATCTTTGCCACTTTAATCTCCATAAGACTTTTTCCTCTCCGCATGGCTCTTTCGGGCCTGGAGCCGGAGCGATCGGGGTGAAAAAAGAGCTGGCTAAGTTGCTGCCTGTTCCCACAGTCGAATTTGATGGTACAAAATATTTCTTAAAT
>DAHVVW010000273.1 GCA_027357125.1 Clostridiales bacterium | reverse complement strand
GGTGGATGGGATTGTGGAACGCATGAAAGCGGAACTCGGACCTGAGACAAAAGTGGTTGCTACCGGAGGACTGGCGGAGTTGATTGCGGAAGAATCACGTACGATTGAGGTTGTTGATCCATTTCTCACGCTGGATGGACTGCTGATTATTTATGAACGAAATTTGCGCAAGGCGTAAGATATAATCATGGTTAACAGGAGAAGAACATATCATGAAACTGGGACAATACGAACTTAACACCCCTGTATTTTTGGCTCCGATGGCCGGCGTGACTGACAAGGCTTTGCGGGAAACTGTCTATGCTGTGGGCGGGCTCTATACCTGGACAGAAATGATTAGTGATAAAGCCTTAAATTACCAAAACCCGCGCACGTTGAATATGATAGATGTGAGTGGGGAGCCTGAGCCGCGGGTTGTCCAGTTGTTCGGATCTAATCCTGACACAATGGCCAAAGCTGCAAGCTTAGCCATCACCAGGGGTGCCGATATTATAGATATTAATATGGGTTGTCCTACCCCCAAGATCGTTAAAAACGGAGAAGGTTCTGCTCTCCTGCGCGATTTGCCCAGGGCTCAGGAAATTGCGGCTCACGTTGTTGCGGCAGCACTAGATGTTCCTGTGAGCGTTAAAATGCGTGTGGGTTGGACAACGGATGAGTTTGTCGCGCCCGAACTGGCGCAACGCGTGCAAGAGGTAGGGGTCAAAATGATTACAGTGCATGGCCGCACCCGGGAACAGTATTACGCAGGCAAGGCTGACTGGGAGTTGATTAAGAAGGTTAAAGAGACTGTCACCATTCCTGTGATCGGGAACGGAGATGTTTGCACCCCGGAGGATGCGCGCCTCATGCTTGACCTTACCGGGTGTGACGGGGTAATGATCGGTCGCGCTGCTCTCGGCAATCCTTGGCTCATCGCGCGTACCCAGCGGTTTCTCTTAACCGGAACATTAGAGCCGGAGCCCAGGCTCTCGGAAAAAATCGGGGTGGCCTTAGAACATTTTGAGCGGCTTCTTAGCTATAAAGGGGAGAAAATTGGGTTGAACGAAATGCGCAAGCATGCCGTGTGGTATGTTAAAGGAATTAAAAAAGCGGCTCATATACGTGATCAGATTATGCAGACACAGACTCCGGACGCAATGAGGGCTATCCTTGAGGGAATCTTAGAGCAAAATACGCATAGTTTTAGTGGAAATAGGTAGAATAGAAGCGCGTCCGAAATACGTAATTAGCCGGTAAAATTTACGAGGAGGGAAACGGTATCCTTGACAATAATTTGCACCTTTCTTATAATAACGAGTAATTGAGTTAAAGCCTAAAACACTAAATCAGTGACAGATAAGTCAAAGGGCTTTATATATGGCGTGTTCAGATACCGACGCCTTATAAGGCACAGGACGAGAAAAGGGAGCGAGAAGGAATGCCCGAAAAAGAAGTGATTTTGACCCTGGAAGGATTAAAGAAGCTGGAAGATGAGTTGGAATATTTTAAGACGCAGAAACGCAGGGAAATTGCGGAGCGGATCAAGCAAGCCATTGAATTCGGGGATATAAGCGAAAACTCTGAGTATGAAGATGCCAAGAACGAACAGGCTTTTATCGAAGGGAGAATTATTACTCTCGAGAAAATGCTGAGAAATGCCAAAGTGATCGATGAATATGAAGGAACGGATCTAGTAGTTTTAGGTGCTACGATTCTGCTCAAAGACATCGATTACGGCGATGAGGAAGAATATACGATCGTCGGTTCGGCTGAGGCTGATCCCGGAACCAATAAAATTTCCAACGAGTCTCCGGTTGGGAAAGCGGTGTTAGGTCAAGTCAAAGGAACAGTGGTCGAAGTTACTGTTCCCGCAGGAGTGCTGCATTATCAAATTATGGACATCATGTAGAAGTATTATTGTTAGTATTCAGGTATTCAGGTATTCAGAATTCAGTAGTCAGTAGTCAGTAGTCAGTAACGTGAATGTCCGGGACGATAGTGTCCTGTGGACATTATCGCCGAGGGCGATACTTCAAATGAAGCTCACCGCCCGAGGATACATTAGGTTTTTTGGCTGCACTGTTTTTTATTGTATGCTAATTTTGGGTTGTTATTTTTGAAGTGAGGTTTTAAGGGAGGTTTTCGCCTCCCTTTCTGTGTTACACCTTGTTTATTAACAGCGAAGTTTGGTAAAATTGATAAGATAAGATATGGGGCGGAGGAATGTTGAATGGATAATGAAAATGATCTTTGGCGTGTGCGCCTGGACAAGCTGAGTCTACTGCGCCAGCATGGTATAGAGCCATATGCAGATCGCTATCAGAGAACCCATCAGGCCGTGGAAATTCTTGAACAATTTCAGGTGCTTGAGGGCAGCAAAGTAAACGTAGCCGGCCGCATGATGGCTAAACGGGATCAGGGGAAAGTCATTTTTACGCATATTCAGGATTTCAGCGGTCGGATTCAAATTTATATTCGCAAAGATGATTTAGGTGAAGAAGCTTTTGATTTGATCTCCAAGTTTGACATCGGGGATATTATCGGGGTTAAGGGAGTTGTTTTCCGAACTAAACGGGGCGAGATTTCCATTCACGCGGAGAAGGTGCAAATTCTCAGCAAGGCCATGCGGCCCTTGCCTGAGAAATTCCACGGACTTACGAATGTAGATTTGCGTTACCGCCATCGTTATCTTGACTTGATCATGAACCCTGATGTGCGCAATGTGTTTGTGATCCGGAGCAAAATAATCAGGGCAATGCGCGAGTTTTTAGAGAGCCGGGGCTTTCTCGAAGTCGAGACTCCAACCTTGCACACGATCGCAGGGGGGGCGGCTGCAAGGCCATTTATTACGCATCATAACGCCCTCGATCTTGATCTGTATTTGCGCATAGCCCTTGAGTTGTACTTAAAACGTCTAATTGTCGGCGGGTTCGAAAAGGTTTTTGAGATTGGGCGCAACTTCCGCAATGAGGGAATTTCTATTAAACACAACCCGGAGTTTACGATGATGGAACTCTACCAAGCCTATGCGAACTTTGAAGATATTATGGAACTTACAGAAAACATGATTGCTTATATTGTGGAGAAGGTTCATGGCACGCTTAAAGTGACTCACCAGGAACAGGTACTGGATTTTACCACTCCTTGGCGCAGGCTGCCGATGCTGGAAGGGATTTTAGAGTTTGCCGGGGTAGATTTTCGCACGATTTTAACTGATGAGGAAGCGCGCAAAGTGGCGAAAGACAAGGGGCTGAATGTGGAAGCGCACGCGCCCAGGGGTAAGATCATCAATGATTTCTTTGAAGAATATGTAGAGCCTAAGCTTATCCAGCCTACTTTTGTTACAGGCCATCCTGTTGAGATTTCTCCTCTGGCTAAGCGCAACAGCGAGCATCCGGAATACACCGACCGTTTTGAAGTTTTTGCTTTTGGCCGAGAGTTAGGGAATGCGTTTTCTGAGCTTAATGATCCTATTGATCAGCGAGAGCGTTTTGAAGCCCAGATGGCAGAACGGGCTAAAGGGGATGATGAAGCCCATATGATGGATGAGGACTTCCTCCAGGCGCTCGAGTACGGTTTGCCGCCAACCGGAGGGTTAGGGATAGGCATTGATCGTTTGGTTATGCTGCTTAC
>DAHVVW010000272.1 GCA_027357125.1 Clostridiales bacterium | reverse complement strand
CAGATCAAGAAAAAGAACAAATGTAGCCAGTCCTAGCAAAGTCTTGATGATAAAGCGCTTGCTTACTTCCCGCCAACCCAGAACAAAGAGGGGAATGTTAAGGATTAAAGTCATTACCCCAATCGGCCAGCCTAAAGTGTAATAAAGCAGGAGGGCTATACCGCCGATACCTCCGCCCGCCAGCCCGGCGTGCACAATAAAAGCCTGGATACTATATGCGGATATTATTGCTCCTAAGACGATCCCCAGCAGCCAGCCAAGAAAACGCAGCCCCCTCATCCAAGACTTCAAACTTTTCTCTCCTTTGCACAAACTTGAAAACAACGCTTTTTGACGCATTTGCAGATAGCAATCGCGCCCATACATTTTAGCAACGATCAAACTAATTATAGAATGCCTGAGTGTAAACAACAAGTTATAACAATGGTGCCACGAGCCGGGCATGTGCCTCAAGCAATCTTGCTCGCAGTCCTCTCTCCCTGAATTCATCAAGTTTCACTTGTTCAGACTCGCTCAAATCCTGCTCAAAATCCTTTTCCAGCTTGTTCACGAGCTCGCGGTCATAGATTGCAGCCGTGACTTCCAAGTCCAGCTCAAAACTGCGGATGTCAAAGTTTGCTGACCCCACAAAAGCCGTAGAACCATCCACGGTGGCAATTTTGGCATGTAAAATCCCTTTTTGATACTGATAGATTTCCACTCCTGCTTCAAGCAATTCCTGAAAATAAGACCGGGAGGCCCAATAAACAAGCCGATGATCTGGGACTCCCTGCACCAATACTTTAACTTCGAGACCGCTTAAAGCTGCAGTTTGCAGCATAGTTAGCATGCTTCCATCCGGCACCAGGTAAGGAGTGGTAATATGAATTGTCTTGGTTGCTCCTGCCAAAGCCGCAAACAACACTTGCTTGACTGCATACCATTTGGAATCAGGACCGCTGGCGATAATTTGGGTTAGCTGGTTTCCACTTGGCCCAGGCGCAGGATAAAACTCCTCACCGCCTACATTCCGCTTGGTGCTGAAAACCCAATCATTAAGAAATGTAGTCTGCAGGACATGCACTGCCTCACCCTTAATTCTTAAATGCGTATCGCGCCAAAACCCGTGGCGTGGATCACGGCTTAAATACTCGTCCCCGACATTCATTCCGCCCAGGAACCCTGTTTTCCCGTCTACGACTACGATCTTACGGTGATTACGATAATTAAGCCTGCTCCCTAAATAGGGAAAACGGACCGGGAAAAACACCCCAGCTTCTATGCCCTTTTCTTTTAAGGTCTTAAAAAATACAGCAGGCAAGCCCTTGCTGCCGGCCCCGTCCACCAACAAACGCACCTGCACGCCGTCCCGGCTCTTTCTGCTTAATATAGCCTGAATTTCCTTCCCGATCTTATCATCCCGGAAAATATAATACTGAACGTGAATGTGATGAGATGCTCTCTCAAGTTCTTCCTTAAGCGCCTGGAATTTTTCCCGGCCATTAGTCAAGACTGTGGTTTCATTATTGATTGTTAAGGGAGATGATGCATTTGCGAGAATAAGCCTGGTTAACTTCCTCTGGTAATCCTGGTTTTCCCCTAGCACTACATGCTGTGTTTGCAGCTTGGCTTGTTGATTGTCTGCGATCCGTTCAAGTTTTCCCCCCTCAACATGTTTATGAGGAAAGAGCCGTCCCCTGCGCGCTTGCAGACCCATCAATAAATAAACGATAAAACCGGCAACAGGAAGCGCTCCCAGCACAGTCAGCCACTGGCGCGTTTTCTCTGGGTACCGGTTTTCCAGTAGAATCAAGCTCTCAGCAATTATCAACTGCAAACTAAACAGTATTAATACTCCTAAACCCGCTATTCCCCACACAGCCTGTGCTCGCCACCTCACAGAAAAACGTCTTATTACTAGATCAGCCCATATTATTATGCCGACATTACCCAAAAGTGTTTCATTGTAGTTCTAGGAAGATAATGGAATACATAAAACTTGTACTAGACCAACATCCGTTATATTGTTCGCTTAAAGCATGACGCAGGCTTAAGCGATGAACAGGAGGCAGAGCGTGACTAAACGGCTCACCGCAAAAAAATGCCCGACGTGCGGACACACGGTTTACCTAACCGCTGATATATGTCCAGATTGCGGAGCATACCAAAATCCGCTGCGCTCAGCGCCTTCCGGCGTAAGTGGGCGGCGCTTAAAGGCCATCTTCCTGGCTTTCTTGCTCGGCTCTCTTGGTCTACATAAATTCTATCTCGGGCGAACTGCCCAGGGGCTACTTTATCTTGTATTTTGTTGGACCTTAATTCCAGCAATCGCCGGAATTTTTGAAAGCATAAATTACCTTAGCTTAAGCGATGAGGCCTTCGAATGGAAATACGGTTTGTTCAGTCCCAAATCAACCTATGATAGCAAAACATATAATGCCCATCACTGAACAAAGCCCTCCACTAAAGGAGGGCTTTGGCGTGTTACATCTTGGGAGCAAAGGTTGCGCAGTCTGTCGTGTCACTGTCAGAAGCGTTCGGTGGTTGAACCTCGATAGATTCAGCATGGCAGTGATTTGAATGCCAGTAATTGCAGGAATTGACTACACACTTAACTCGGCTAATAGGGTCGTTCGATCTATTCACTCTTCCAGACATTTTGTTGCCTCCTTTCGCAATCTGACATTAGAGTGCGCACTTTGAGAAAATTTTATGACTACTCTTCATTCTTTTTATTAAATAAAGGAATTATTTTTTTGCTTCAATCAAGCTCCTTCAAGATCTAAATTATGCATCTTTGGAATCACGTATAGGAAAAACCCAGGTATATTCCCCTTTATATTTGTCCCTGAGCGCTGCTAGTTCTTTGCGTTTTTTTATATATTCCGCAACCTTGCCCGGAAGCCATTCCCGAAAATGATATTTATGGTTTTCATACTCAAACCTGTTTCCGGGTTTATCCAGTTTCCATAGTATTCCGTCCGCACCGAACACAAGATGGGCTTCCTGTCCACAGAAGGGACAGACCGCGCGGTTGGGCGCGGGGAACTTCCAAATTTCCGACCAACAAGTTGGACACTCCCCTTGCCTATGGATGCGGCCCTGTCCAAACAAGGCCTGGCCCATCTGTCGTACCCGTTTAAGGTTTTCTTCTTGCTCCAGCACTTCCCCAGGCAAGGCACCAACAAACATATTAGCATCTTTGACATCCAGCCCCAGCAGGCGGCTCAACTGCACCAGACCGGATAACGTATACCCTTCCCAGCCCTCGATTCCGGCTGTGCCTATGACTACACTTGGTTTGCCCCAGAAATCATCAGCCAGCTGCGCCAGGGCTAAAACCCGGTCAGCCCACAGCTTGACCACAGCAGACGGGCCGAGGGCATAGCAAGGAGCAGACAAGATTATCCCATCTGCTTCTTTAATTTTGTCTGCTAAAAAATACAAGTCATCCTTAAGCGGGCACAGCTTGCCCGGAGTCAGGCAGGTGTAACAACCACGGCAAGTTTCCAGCTTCAAATCAGGCAGCCGTATTAACTCAAGCTCATGCTCCACTCCACTGGCAGCGGCCGCTTCTTTGACCAAGATCTCACCGTTGGCCAGCTTGCGTTGGGAACCGATTATCCCCAATATCTTTTTCAGATTTCTCCC
>DAHVVW010000271.1 GCA_027357125.1 Clostridiales bacterium | reverse complement strand
GGGAAGCGGTTCGCTCTCTTCGGTGATCCGGACGTCCTTTTAGGCTTAGTCGGTTTCTTGCTGGATATGGGTGGAGTTCCCGTGCACATTATCTCAACCAATGGAAATCCAATGTTCCGTAAAGAGATGGAAGGGTTGCTCAAAACCAGCTCTTTCGGCCAGTCCGCAACTGTGCATGTGGGGAAAGACCTTTGGCATCTGCGCTCCTTGCTCATGAACGACCCTGTGGATTTGCTGATCGGGGATTCCCATGGGAAATATGCGGCTCGGGATGCCGGAATTCCGCTCCTTCGCATCGGTTTCCCGATTACCGACCGGGTAAACCTCCACCGCTACCCGATTATCGGTTACGAAGGAACGCTGAATTTAATTACGATGATCGCCAATACTTTTCTGGAAGAGAAAGACCGGAACGCGGACAGTGCGCATTTTGAGCTATTAAGGTAACTCTGATGTCTCCCGGATTTTGCTTTACATCGGTCACTCTATAAGCTGCGCGGACCAAACTAGACGCTCAATTACTTCGCTCCGACACGAAAGCCTCCAGTGGAGGGTTTCGCCGAAGCCGCCAGCTTAAAGGATAGCCTAACGGCGAAGGATGGCACTGGCCAGTTGGAAACGTCCTGTTTCCAACCCGTCTCCTCTGCGTACTTTTCGCGAAGTTTGGTATCCGCTCGCTTAGAAGCCGTTCCCTTTTGTAAATCAAAATCCTTCGGCAGTCTCTTGGGTTTCTTGCTCAAGAATTTCTTTAGAGGTGCTATTTTCAGAGTACTAAGGGGGGAGACTCGTATGTTTGTTAAACTTTCAAACCTTGACTTAAAGGATAACCGGGAGGTTGCTGAGAAAGGTGAACCCAAGCTTTGCATGCGGGCCCTCCCGGGTGAAGGAGCTGAACGCAGTTGCGCTTTTGATGGAGCGCGCGTCGTCCTCATGCCGATTACTGATGCGGCTCACGTGGTTCACGGACCGATTGCTTGTGCGGGTAACTCATGGGACAACAGAGGGGCGCGCTCCTCTGGTTCCCAACTCTTTCGGCGCGGTTTGACAACTGATCTGCGGGAGAATGATGTCATTTATGGAGGAGAAGAAAAACTGCAGCAAGCGCTGCTCGAAATTGCCGAGAAACATCACCCGAAGGCGATTTTCGTCTATAATACGTGCGTTTCTTCTCTGATCGGGGAAAACCTTGACCTTATCTGCCACCAAGTCCAAACGGCCTTAAGTCTGCCGGTGATACCGGTCAACGCTCCGGGGTTTCTGGGAGACAAAAACATTGGCAACCGGATCGCCGGGGACATCCTTTTGAAATATGTTATCGGTCAGGAAATAGATCCGAGCATTCCTTATGCGAAAAATCCCTGCGCTATTAATTTAATCGGAGAATATAACATTGCCGGAGATTTATGGGGGGTTCTGCCAGAATTCAAGAATATTGGGATAACCCTACAAGCTGCTATTACAGGGGATGTAAAATTTGATGATCTCAGGTCGGCTCATCGGGCAAGCCTTAATGTTTTGGTTTGTTCCAAGAGTTTGACCAATCTCGCGCGCCAAATGGAACTCAATTGGGAAATTCCTTTTATCGATGCTTCATTTTATGGAGTTGTGGAAACTTCAAATGCCCTTGTGAACATTGCCAAGGCTTTAGGGGATCCTGATTTGCTCCAGCGAACTCAACAGTATGTCAAGGAGCGGGAGATTTTTACCCGGGCCAAGCTCGTCCCCTACAAAGAGAAACTTGCAGGGAAGACCGCGATTCTCTTTACCGGTGGAATTAAGACTTGGTCCATGGTTTCAACTCTAAAAGAATTAGGAATTCAAGTCCTGGCGGGGGGCACGCAAAATTCCACCCCCGAAGACTTTTTACGGATGAAAGCGATGATGGATCCCGCGGCCCACATTATTGAAGATACCAGTGCAGACGGCTTTTTAAGACTCATTAAGGACAAGAAACCGGATCTGATTGTGGCCGGCGGCAAAACAAAATACCTGGCCTATAAAACGAGGACTCCATTTTTGGATATCAACCATGGCCGCAAACTTCCTTATGCAGGATATCAGGGGATGATCACCTTTGCCCAAGCGGTGACCCGAACTGTTTTCAGTCCGGTCTGGGATCTTCTAGGACAACCTTTTACCGGTGAAGGGGGAAGCAGCTATGAGTAAGACTCGTCATTATGGAGGAAATCCACAAAAAAACAGTCCGGCTTTGGGAGCTACGCTTGCCTACTTGGGAATCAACAAACTGCTTGCCTTGCTCCACGGCTCACAGGGGTGTTCTACGTTTATCAGGCTGCAACTTTCCCGGCATTTTAAGGAACCGATCCCTCTAAATTCGACCGCTTTATTGGAGGACTCCGCTATCTTTGGCGGATGGGACCATCTAAAGCAAGGAATTGCCAAAGGGATTGATAAATTCCAACCGGAAATCATTGGAGTCATGAGTACAGGGTTGACCGAGACCTATGGAGATGACATGGAAAGCGCCCTTGCGGAATTGCGCCGAGAACGGCCTGACTTGAAAGATTTCCCGGTCGTTTTAAGCCGTACGCCGGATTATACGGGCTCCATGCAGGAAGGGTATCAACAAACAGTCATTTCTCTCCTGACCACTCTCCTTAACCCTTCTGCTACCCGCACGGTTCACCCAATCCAAGGTTCCCTGCGTGCTATCGCTCTTTTTCCCGGCCTTCATCTAAGCCCCGGGGATGTTGCGGAACTAAAAGAAATAGTCAACCTTTTCGGGTTTCAGCCGCTTGTTGTTCCGGACTTGTCCACGTCACTGGATGGGCATACAGAACTTGACCCCGCTCCTGTGGTTCAAGGGGGGACAACATTAAATAAAATCCTTCAGCTTCCTTATTGTAAAGCAGCTTTCTCTTTTGGTCTCAGCATGCAAAAAGTTGGACTATATTTTCAGGAAAAGTATCATGTTCCACATCTTAATCTCCCCTCCCTCACGGGACTCAAAGCCACCGACACTTTGGTACTGGCCTTAGCGAACTTGGCTCAAAAACCGGTTCCCGCTAAGCTTCAACAACAAAGAAGTCAACTTCTCGATATGTATGCTGATTATCACGACCAAATCGGTGGCAAACACATTGCTTTGGCTTTGGAAACAGACTTACTCTACTCCTTAGCCACGGCTTTGTTAGAAGTAGGGGCGGAAATTACAATGGCTTTAGGGGCATCAGATCAAGAAATGAATCGATTTCCCGCAACAATCCCTGTTCAGGTGGGGGATTTGGAAGATTTAGAAGATCGGGCAGGTGGGAGCGATTTAATCATTGCTAACTCGAACGGCAGACAAGCAGCATCCGCTCTCCGCCTTCCCCATTTAAGAGCGGGGCTGCCCGTGTTTGACCGGGCGGGCGAAAATCTCAAAGTATGGACTGGTTACCGTGGTACCCGCCAATTTTTAGTTGACGCCTTAAATACTATGGCAGGTTAGGAGGAAGAGTCATGATTAGAGTTGCTTTCTGCAGCGAGGATGAAATCCATATTGATGCCCACTTCGCGCAAAGTTCCAGGATCATTATTTATGAATTTGATTCATCGTCTTATCGGGTAATAAATACGGTTAACTTTAAAAGTACAGAGAATGAAGGTTATAAAGATCAGGAAGAAGACAAAG
>DAHVVW010000270.1 GCA_027357125.1 Clostridiales bacterium | reverse complement strand
CTCCTAAATAGTTGCATATCTCTGAGCTTTTCGCCTACTTATCCCCTGACCCGCAAATTAAATAGGGGCGGCCTTGTTAGAAGCCACCCCGTCACAGCTTTAGTTGTCCCACCGAACCAATCCGAATTTGAGGGCATACCGGACAAGCTCCGAGCGTTTAGACAGACCAAGTTTCTCCAGTATCCGTTTCCGGTGAGTCTCCACCGTTTTGACGCTGATATGCAGATCCTTGGCGATCTCTTCATTCGTACATCCAAACACCAGCGCTTTCAAGACTTCACCTTCCCTGTCGCTTAGTTCTCCGGCCTGCTCTATCGTTTTGGACCCAAGGCCGTCTTTCCAGACGTTGGCCGCGAGCGTGGGATAGATATACATCTGACCCTGATGAACTGCCCGGATCGCACTCAGCAATTCTGAATCCAAAGCTTTTTTCAGGACATATCCCTCTGCTCCCAAGGCCAAAATCCGGCGCAAGTAGTCCGTATCGTCATACATGGTCAGGATCAGGATGCGCATCTGAGGAAGCTCCTCTTTGAGACGCGCAGTGCATTCCAAACCGCTCAGTCCAGGCATGCTCAGATCAAGCACCAGAATATCCGGCTGCAGGGCATGGGCTAAGCGGCAAGTTTCCAGACCGTCTCCGGCCTCTCCGACAACCTGAATATCCTCTTCCCGCTCAAGCAGCACCCTCAGCCCTTTGCGCAGTACGGCATGGTCATCCGCTAAAAGCACATGAATCTTGTCCATCCGAGAACTCCCTCCCCCCAACCAAGTTGACAGCAGGAATCCGGGCAGTGACAACCATACCCCTTCCTCCTCCCGCAGCGAGCTGCAGTGTCCCGTTACAGGCAGTCAAAACATCTTGGAGCTGAAGTAATTCTTCCACTGTTCCCAGCCCCTGCCCCATCCTCTCAGCTTCAAAGTCTTTTCCGTCCGCCTCTAATTCCAGCCACAGTTCGGCAGGGCACACACAGACAGTGATCTGGACTTGACTGGCCGGGGCCTGCTCAGCAAGATGTTCCAGAACCTTTTCTATCAGGCGGTAGGCAAGAAGCCCCGTTTCCAAAGGAATCGGCTCGGACCCGGCAGCCCGCTTCTCCATGTGCAAATCGATCATCATCCCCGTTTTCCCGCGAAAATCCCGCACCAGGCTGTTTAAGGCCGGCGACAAGCCCAAATCGTGCAAGACATTCGGCCACAGACGGCGCGCTAAGAAGTTCATCGCGGTAATGCTTTCTTCCAGAACCTGGCGCATTTCACTGACTGAATCTTTATTCCCTTTCGGCCCGGACGGCAGCATGCCCATTTGAATCATGACGGCACTCAGGGATTGACTCAAACCTTCATTAAGTTCTTTGGCAACAAACTCCCTCTCTTTCTCTCGTTGACGCCAAAATCTTTCTGTCTTTTTTCCCTCCCCGCCGCCAGGAACCCCCGACCCTTGCTCAAAGGGTACTCTGTTCATACGGGACGGATGGAGAAACTTTCCCTGCAGCAGGCGGATGAGCATAAATAAGACGAGCAGCATCCCTTCCGGAATCAGAAACCGGGCGTACTCCACCTTGACCTTAGTTAAGGCCTGATCGTCCATTACTACTTGAACCGTTAGGCCCGATCTCAAATCCGTCACAAAGCTGACCTTTCCCTGCCGTGCCCGCGGTCTGCTCTGAGCGATAACCTTCCCCCCGTCATCCAAAACGCTCAGGCCTACCAGCATATCGTCTGCCAGCAGGATGCGCTCCATCACTTCCTCCCACCAGACTTGCTCCCCTGCCTCCAACCCGGGTACCCACCGATTTTCGGCCTCTACCGCCAAATGGTGCACAGCCACCAAGCCCCGTTCTTCAAGCTGAGTCAGCACATGCCGCACTGCCGCCTCGCGCATGGAGTAGGTCAGAACAAACAAAACAGAAAGTAAAAGCACCACTGCCAGATCACGACTAAAAAACTTGCTGGCCGTATATCCGTACCGTCGCTTCTCCACCTTGCTGTCGCAGCTCATGCCGTACTCCCCCAGTGTATTTATTTATAATTATACACTTATATTAAATCTCTTGTAAACATTAACCTTTCCGTAAAATTAGGCATAGTCCGCACACTATATAGAAAAGCGGGATTCCCATTCGCTTGCTCGAACAAGAACCCCGCCCCAACTTCTCGTTAGACCCCAATGCCTCAATGAATGAAAAACATAATCAGGCTAAAGCTGTTTTTTCTTCTTCCAGGAATGCCCGCAGCAAGCGGGCCAGACCACGATAGAAGGGCGTCTCCGCCTTCCTCTCCAGATTATCCAAGAGCTCAAATACCCAATTGCTTAAGTGATTCTCCATAAACCGCGCTTGCCATTCTCCCAGTTTATCCCTATCTCCGTCCTGCAGGTTCTGTTCCCCTTGCACATGACAGAGATTGCCCATGAAAAAAAGTTCCACCGCAATGTGGTCCGGAATAAGATCCCATCCTTCCGCAAAGGATAAATCCCATTCTTTCAGAATGCGCTGCATATCCTGAGCCGGCTCCTGCCACAAGCGGCCGAAGCTGCCGTCGATATTGCGGCGGGTATAGCAAGACTCATAGGGAAAGAGAAGTTTCGGCCCAGGCACTCGGAAGAGGGCATCATAATCCAACTGTATTTCCTTGAAATATTCTCGGTCATCAGCGGCCCTCGCCAACGCAGCGAGCATTTCTTCCTTGCCCGGCACAGCAGGCAGCCCAGCTTTAAGCCGACCCTGAAAGTGCGGGTTTAACCAAGATTCATCCAAACTGCGTGCCAAAGTGTCCGCAAAAATGTTATACAAGGTTGCCCTTACCGTGCCCTCCTCAGCAGCCGTTTCTTTGTTCATATCCGCCATTCCATCACCCTTCTCTCTAAGTATTCCTATTCTTGATATCTTGCCATAAAGCCTTAAAAATAACAACAACCGATCTGAACAGTAAGACTCATGCAAAAGACCAAGGTAGTGCAAGGCATGCCTGCACTACCTTAATCGAGGTGGTACTAGATTCGAAACTAGCTAGGCCTTTTCCACTTTGACCCGTGAATCGTAGAAGGAACAACTGCCGCCAATCTTGTCTTCAAGACACACTGTTCCGATTGAATCATCCACACGCATAGCGTAATTGATGTTAATTCCTTTGGCCCTTGTTTTGTCACCCGGAACCGTTTTCCCATCAACGACCGCGTCGACGGATCCATAATTCCAGTGCCCAAAACCAATGCTTGCTGTTATCACACCAGGACGGATACCCGGACGGAGAAGCAGTCGGCCAGTTACACCATTCTTATTGGACGGGCCGCTAACCTTGACCATGTCCCCATCTTTCAGACCAAGTTTTGCTCCTTCTTCATCATTCATTTCAATAAAGTTTTCCGGCAAAATTTCCATCAACCATGGGGCAGATACTGTCCGGCTTTGTGTTTGGAAAGCTTGTTTATACGTTGTGGCAATAAATGGATAACCGTCATCCTTGATAACTTCATCTTTGGCGTTCATTACCGGTTTGTATAAGGGCACCCCATCAAAGTTCTTACCGGTCATGGCATCTTTGGTCGTTGCTACTTTTTCGGCGTAGATCGTGCACAGATTCCACACTTTGTTCTTCATTAAGTTGCCATCATAGGCACCGGATGTTGAGAAAACTCCACCGCGATCTAAA
>DAHVVW010000026.1 GCA_027357125.1 Clostridiales bacterium | reverse complement strand
CCTGAGATCGGGGAACTCCAGCCAGAGATGCTCTTTATCCACGAAAGCCTGCGTCAAGCGCGACCTCAGGCTTCATGGCAGACGAGCCTGCGCCTGGTGCAGGATTTGTGGTGCATCGGGCGTTCGGACGGCAGCCTTGTTTCTTTTACAATCTCGCGTTCAGTGATTATGCACCAAGGTACAGTTCAGGAAAACGGACGCTCGCAGAGCCTGCTCGTGCACCGCAGCGGAGTTGATGCCGGGATCGTGGCGCAGGAAAAGAATGAGCGCACCCTCGAACAGCAGGCCGCTGAGCGCGCTGATTTTGCGCTCGAAGTGTGCCGGGCACCGAGCCTTACGGCAGGACACTATCCATTAGTTATTGATTACGGTTTGGCTAAGGGTTTGGCCCATGAAGCTTTCGGCCACGCCGTAGAAGCGGACGGGATCAGTGAATCCGTGCTGGGAGAGCACGGACGTTTGAGAAAAGGGCTGCAGGTGGCCAGACCCGGAGTACATATTATTGACGGCCCTTTGTTTGGAGACTGGGCTTATCAGCCTTATTCAGCTAACGCGCTTGAGCGTAAGACTGTTTACATTGTACGCGATGGAATTCTCGAAGCAGGCTTAGGGGACATATTTTCAGCTCGCCGGGCTGGCATGGAGGTTTCCGGAGCCGGGAGGGCGGAGAGTTACAACTATGTGCCCCTGCCGCGCATGAGCAACATCCGGGTTTTAAGCGAACGGGTTCTCCCTCTTGAACCGTCTTCCCGTTTGCCCCAAGAGATGCAAAACTTACGGAACTCCCTGCTGCAGCACGGAGAGTTGAAGGAACACACCCTTGTGCTTTTGGGGTATCGCGGCGGGCAGGTCAACCCTAAAACAGGGGATTTTGTCTTTCAGTGTGACGGGATTATTGACTTGTCTGACCCGGGGCTTAAGGTCTACCAGCCTTCTATTTTCAGTGGTAAAATCCTTTCAGCCCTGCAGGCAATCCGGGCGGGCATCGGGGATGAGTGTTTCGGAGCGATCGGCACCTGCGGTAAGAATGGGCAGTCTGTTCCCTCCAGCGGCGGCAGCCACCGTTATCTCTTGCTTGATCAGGATGAGCAAGTAAGCCTGGGAGGGGCATGAGTATGAACTTGATCTCACAGTTAGAAGAAACTTTGCATAAGGCATCTGCCAATCCTTGGGACAAAGACCTGCGCCTGCAAGGATGGCGGGTTTTGGTTCATGAATCAGAGGCTGTGTCTTTGGGCTTAAAGGACAATGTCTCCGGCAGTGTTTATGCACCGCCAAGCTATCGCCTGGGAGAGAGCGGGGAAGTGTTTTTGGTCTGGGATGATGGCAGGTGTAGCCGCGGCAAAGTACATAATGCTTTAAGTGCGGGGAACTTTTGGCAGGACAAATTGAAAGAATGGCGTCAGGGCTCATATGAAGACCCGGATGGAGCAGTAATTCCCAACCCTCAGCCTTTGCCTTTAGTGGCAGTGGAAGACCTTAAAGTACAAAAGATTTTGAAGGGGGATGACAGCATCCTCTTTGACCAGGTTAAGCATGTAATCCAAGAAAAACCTTCAGACTCTAAAGTTCAGGGGAATTTTCAGGCTGCCTGGGGGTATCGGCATCTTCGCACTTCAAGCGGTTTGGCTATTACCTATCAGGAGTCTTATTACACCTTTTGGTACAGCTTTGACCGGCTAGTGAGCGCAGGGTATGCCAAAAGGCGGCTGCCCGCAGCTCAAGAATGGGAAGGTTTGTGGACCCGCACTCATCAGTATTACGAGGCTCTTACACTGAAGGCAGAGGCAGCTTGGCCGGGAACTGTGGTCGTGTTTGCCCCGGCGGTAGTTGCAGAAATGCTGGAACAATTTGTGCTTCCTAATCTCGATGGGCAAAGCGTGCTTGACGGGCACAGTGCTTTTAGACGGGAAGAGTTCAGGGGCGGCCGCCGGGTGTTCGACCGCAGGGTGTCCTTGGTTATTGACCCGCTCAAACCTTTGGCCTGGGGTTCGTACCTGGTAACAGGAGAAGGGATTCCCGCTCAGCGCACTGAATTGGTTACGGCAGGTGTGCTTACTTCTCCTTATTTGCGGCTCAAGGATGCGCGTCGTTGGGGTGGAGAGCCTACCGGGCTGGCCCAAGGGTCAGAGGGGGCTTACCTGGCACCTTCAGAGGAAGAAAGATGGCCGGAAGTCTTGCAGGATATTGAAGACGGAGTTCTGGTACTGTCCGTGCTGGGACTGCACACCCAGGATCCGGTCTCCGGAAATTATTCCTTAAGTGCGCCCCAGAGCATACGCATTAAGAAGGGGAGATTAGCAGGCAAGGCAGATGTAAAGCTGACAGGGAGTTTCTTTAAAGATCTCGCAAGCCCGGAAAGCCGTTATGCCCGCTCACCACTAGCTGACCAGCCCTATATGCTGGTGCGCACAGGAGTAAACCAGCTGTAGTCTTTGGTGTGCTGTGCAGCCGACAACCTACTTTCATGTAGACTAACTTGCGAAAGGAAGACAAGAGATGCTCGATCTTCACGTTCATTTAATAGGAGAGAGGGACCGGCCTGCCACTAAAGACAATATCAGGGCTTACCTGGATCAGGCCGTGCGCAAGGGATTAAAAGAAATAGGCTTTGCTGACCATGATCTTTATTGGGAAGATTTAAGGCTTGAGTTATTTAAGGAAGTGGCGCCAGAATACCCGGAGTTGGCAGTGCGGGTCGGACTGGAAGTGGATTACCGCCTGCAGGATGAGAGCAAGATCAGGGCACTCTTAAACTCGTTTCCGTTTGATTTTGTTATCGGGTCTGTGCATGAGATCGAAGGCTGGGCCTTCGATTTGCCCGGAGAGGAAAAAATTCACCGGGACAAGGATGCAGACACTCTCTACCGGGAGTATTTTACTCTGGTGGCTCAGGCTGCACGCAGTAAGCTATTCACTACGATTGGACATTTTGATTTAATCAAGATTTTCGGCGTGCGTCCGCGTACAGATGTGCTAAGGCTGGCTGATGAGGCCTTAACTGCCGTTGAAGAAAATGACTGTGCCTTGGAGATAAATACGAATGGGCGCTATAAACCGATCGGGGAGTTCTATCCGGAAAAACGCCTGGTTGCAGAAATTCAGCGACGGGGAATTGCGATCACTTTAGGTTCTGATGCCCACCGGCCGGAAGTTGTGGGCAGGGATCTCGACGAAGTGGTCGAGGAACTTAAGCTTGCTGGGGTAAAGGAAATTGTTGGGTTTAAGGGGCGGAAGCAGGCGCTATATTTATTAGGATGAAAGAACTTTTTACTTTATTCCCAGGGGATATACTCTAATCAGGACAGAGGGGTTTCGCTAAAGGGGTAGGTATCATGTATGAGAATGAGATTCGCCAATTAATTCAGCAACTGGCCTGGACGGATGATGTTACTTATTATCACAGCTTGCGTGTGGCCTGTTTACTGGCTAAGTTTACAGAAATGCCGGCAGGGCAGAAATTTCTCAAGCAAGCTTGGGTAACGCAGAGTGAGTGCATTACTGCCGGACTTCTGCACGAAATCGGAAAAGTGTCCTGGCCACGCGATTATCTGTTCTCGTCAGACAGGTTGGCGCAAATGGATGATGAGACCTTAACAAAGTTTTGGACATTAAAGATTCAGCACCCACTGCTTTCGGAAAGAATGATTCTAGAGTTGTATGCAAAGAGCGGCAACCGTTTCTGGGAACGGATTGCCCGGGGAGTGGCAGCCCACCACGAAAGTTTCGATGGCAGCGGTTATCCATACGGCCTTACGGGAACAGAAATCCCTTTGCTGGGCAGAGGGTTAAGGGTATTTGACACTTATGTGGCTATGTCCGAGTACAGGCGTTATCGCAGCCACTTTGAGCATGAAAGGGTACTTAAGGAGATGGGGTATTCCCTGGGCTGTCGTTTTGATGCTTATTGGGGTAGAGAGATTCTCGCCTTTTTAGAGAGTATTTATATAGAGAATGGTCAGCCTTGTGGTAACCTTGATCAATGGCTGGAAGAGTTTTTAGCGGGTTAACCTAAATCATAATCCTTCTTCGCTCGCTGATGGATACTGTATCAGCCTCGGTGGCAGACTAGATATAAAATTAAGATGTTACTGCACCAAAGGAGAAGGTAATATGCCATGGGTGGAAGTGGAACTTAAACCTAACTTCGAGTGGAGCGAGGAGGCTTTGAATGATTGGTCTCACGCTCTTACCGCGTTTTTGACCGATAAAGGGGTGGAACTAAGACCGAAAGCGCGAGTCTTGCCTGGGTACCAGGTCTTAAGTATTGGAGAACAGGAAAATATGGGGGCGATTGTTTTAAGCTCTTCGGAAAGGTTGGTTCTGCTGGAAGGTTGGTCATTAAACGGACCTCTGGAACAGGAATTTGCTTATTTTACCCTGAGGTTTGCCCGCGAGATGGGAGCTGTCGCTCTCTGCACAGCCCTGAGCTCGGACGCTGAAGAGGATTTTTGGCTGAAAATGGGGGGGATTGTTAGGCCTGACCCTGTACCGCTTGCCGGGAAAATCTCGCGCCGGAAGGTAGATGTGCTTCCTCTAGGCAAGTTAAGCCTCTTGGTCAGGTATGACGGGCAACCTGCCCTCTGTCTCGAACCGATTGCCTGTAATGCGCACGCACCTGGCCCGGTAAGCCTAGCCCAGAGGCGTTTGGAGAAGATGTTCGGCGGCAGGCCCCTGGGTTTTGCGAGCAGAGTTGCGGTGCATTGCCCGTGGGAAATTAGTAAAAGCCAGTGGGATGATTTACTGGCGTTCAGCCGTCTTAAATCTTTTGAACTACTACATAAAATGGTTTGGGAAGAGGGGAGTTTGTCACTTCCCTAAAAATTCTGTATAATTAAGCTTACGACTTGGGAGGTATAGCTAGAAATAGATTAAAGGGGAGAGAAGGAATTTGTCAGTTATTGACTTAGCTCATCAACTGGCACAGGCTTTACAGGAATCGGAGGAGTACCGCCAATTCTTAGAGGCCAAAGACAAGGTGCGTGCTGATGAGTCGAATTACAAAATGGTTAAAAACTTTCAGCTTAAGCAGTGGGAGATTCAACAGGCTCAGCTTTTGCAACAGGAAGTGGGGTTTGAGAAGCAGCAGGAGTTAGAAGGGCTCTATAGCCTCTTAAGCATAAGCCCGCGCTCGCGCGAGTATTTGCAGGCTGAATTTCAGATATCACGCTTAATGAATGATGTGCAGAAGATTATTGGGGAGGCGGTCAAGGACGCTTTGCCCTTGGGGTTTGAGGAAAACTCCGTATGAACGTATCGATAGGGCTCGCTTTTATCGGTGGTTTGGTTTCTTTCTTTTCCCCGTGTGTGCTGCCGGTAATTCCGGCTTATTTTTCATTTTTGGTGGGAACTTCAATCGCCGGGCAGATCCCGCGCCGGGTGCTCTTGGTGCGTTCTGTGTTTTTCGTGCTCGGGTTTTCCACGATTTTTGTGCTTTTAGGAGCCTCGGCCAGTGCAGCTGGACGCTTAATCGGGAGTCATCGTCCGCTTTTGATGCAAGTGGGCGGGGCGATCGTAATAATCTTCGGCTTGCATATGCTTGGACTTTTGAAAATACCCTGGCTGATGATGGAAAAGAGAGTGCACCTGGAGGAAGAACAAAAGGCGGGCGGAGATCGTGCTTTTGTCTTAGGACTGTCTTTCGCAGCCGGTTGGACTCCGTGCATTGGTCCGGTCCTTTCCAGCATTCTCTTTTTAGCTGGCAGCAGCGGGGGGCTTGGGTGGGGCACTTTGCTTTTGGGTATCTATTCCCTCGGCATGGCTGTTCCATTTCTTCTCTTTGCCCTCCTGGCTGAAAAGGCCGTAGGGTGGATCAGGAGGAACGGCAGGGTGGTTCAATATGTGCAGTGGCTTGGCGGGGGCATTATGATCCTGTTAGGGATTACTTTGCTTTTTGGTTGGCTCGGGCGTCTGAGCGCCCTTATTCCGATCATTCCGCTGCCGTTTTAGTGCTTTGGAGGTTAGACGTGAAAATAGGAATGGTCTGTTATCCGACTTACGGCGGCAGCGGCGTGGTTGCTGCGGAGTTGGGTTATATTTTGGGCGAGCGGGGGCATCAGGTGCACTTTATTTCCTCGGCGCGCCCTTTTCGTCTGCAAAAATTTCACCGCAATCTCTTTTTCCATGAGGTGGAGGATGTGAGCTATCCTTTATTTAAGTACCCGCCCTATACCCTCCTCTTGGCCAATAAGATTGTGGAAGTGACGCGCCAGGTCGGCTTAGACCTCATTCATGTGCACTATGCGATTCCGCATACCATTAGTGCATATTTAGCAAAACACATGCTGGATGAGCAAATTCCCTTGGTTACCACTCTTCATGGAACGGATATCACACTGGTGGGGGCTTATGAGGAATTTTATCGTCTCACGCGTTTGGCGCTTAACGTGAGCGATTGCCTGACTTCGGTCTCCCGTTCGTTGGCGTCGGATACAGAGCAGCTCTTTGGTCCGCTTTCCCGGAATATTACGGTCGTGCCGAATTTTGTGGACCCAGAGGTATATTTCCCGCACAAGAAAGCGGACGCAGAACGCGAATGCTTTGCCCCGGCGGGAGAAAAGATTCTAGCCCATATTTCCAACTTTCGCGAAGTTAAGCATGTACCGGATGTTGTGCGGATATTTGATCAGGTGCAGCGTAAAATCCCCAGCAGACTTTTGCTTGTGGGAGACGGGCCGGAGATGAGCAAGGTGGAGCGGGAAGTGGAAAGCCGCGGGCTTAAGACTTTAGTTTCTTTCTTAGGCAAGCAGGAAAATGTACAGGAGATTTTGCAGATGACAGATGTCTTTCTGCTGCCCTCGGCTCAGGAAAGCTTTGGTTTGGCGGCATTAGAGGCCATGGCCTGTGGGGTTCCGGTCGTAGCCAGCAAGGTGGGTGGTCTGCCTGAAGTCGTGAAGGAAGGTAAGACTGGGTTTTTGCTTCCTCAGGGGGATGTGAAAGGGATGAGTGCGGCCGTCTTACGGCTGCTCATGGACACAAAGTTGTATGAAAGGATGTCTTTCGCTGCCTCGGACTTGGCTTATAGTGAGTTTCCTCCGGAGCGGGCAGCCCGGGAATATGAAGAAGTGTATAAGAAAGCCAGGGCACTCGTTAAAGGGAAAATGTAATAACATGTCGTATTAAGTATTAAGAAAACATTGTGTCAATGATGAGGGGATAGGTGAAATCGAATGTCACGGATGACTTTAGAGGAATTTGAGCACGCCTTGGAGGAAACGGGCTACATTACGGAACGTCAGGATAAGATTGCAGTTACGACATTTTTAGCGGTGCAGCTTGAAAAGCCTTTGCTCGTGACAGGGCCGCCGGGAGTGGGAAAAACTGAAATTGCCAAGATTCTGAGCCAAGTTTTTGGCGCGCCCCTAATCAGGCTGCAGTGTTATGAGGGTCTGGATGAAACCAGGGCTCTTTATGAATGGAACTACCAGCGCCAACTGCTTAAGATTCAAATGCAGCGCGAAAGCTTGCAGGAGGAAGATTTGTTTGCGAGTTCGTATTTATTGGGTCGGCCTTTGCTGCAAGCCCTCCAAAACGAGAAGCGCTCGGTGATTTTAATCGATGAAATTGATAAAACTGATTCAGAGTTTGAGGCCTTTTTATTTGAATTTTTAGGAGAGTTCCAGGTTACGATTCCGGAAATGGGCACGGTCACAGCCAAAGAACGCCCCATCGTGATTCTTACCTCCAATGGAGAACGGGAATTGTCGGATGGGCTCAAGCGCCGCTGTGTCTTTCTGCATGTGGAGGCTCCGTCTGTGGACAAGGAAGTGCGCATTATCCGCGTCAAGGTGCCGGAGCTGCCGGAACGATTGGCTTACCAGGTAGCCCGCGCTGTGGGAGTGCTCAGGGAAAAGCTGGCCCTTCATAAAATGCCTTCGATCGCTGAAACCCTGGACTGGGCCAAAGCTTTGCTGGTGATGGGCAAAACAGACTTAGACCCGGCCTGGGTGGATGCGACCTTAACCTTACTTTTGAAGAGCCAGGAGGATGTGGAGATCTTTTACCGCGAGCTGGGGGCGGAACGTCTCTTATGGGAACTGAAGTCTCCCCAGGGAGAAGGGCAGCGTCATGGGCACGGCAAGTGATCTGGACCGGCACCTGGTGGAATTTGCGCAACTGTTGCGCACGTTTGGGCTAAGGCTGAGCGCGTCCGAAATCCTTGATGCGATGCAGGGTTTGATGCTTGTAGGGTTTGAGGATAAGGGACGGGTTGAAGCAGTGTTGCAGGCAACCCTGGTTAAGGATGCAAATCAGATTCCTTGGTTCAGGGAAGCTTTCCGCGCCTATTTTGCCCCTCCGGAACACAAACAGGCTTGGGAAGCTGAGGCGGCGAAGCGGGCTGCCGAGAGGAACGCGAAATTGGAGCAGAGCCGCCAGGAACTCCGCTTCCAAGGCCGGGAACTTGATATCCCGGAAGAACAGCGGGCGATTTATGCCCAATTGCCGGAAGAAGAACAGGAACGCTTGCGCAAGTTTTTGGAAAGATCTTCTGAAGGTATGAAACTTGGGGTACCACTCGACCAAAGCTTTCAGCCCATGGTGGAGAGGGCGGTGCGCGGGTCGCTCGACTATTGGCGGCGCAAACTTGACGAGGAAGGAGCTCTGCTACCTCCTGGGTCGGACGACGGTGTGACTTCGGAGGTAGAAAAGGCGATGCGGGAACGGGAGATTCAGCTCTTGGCCCGCGATCTGAAACAGATTCCTCCGGAAGACTGGCCCCAGGTAATAAAGCTCATCCGCCGCCTGTCCCAGCGCTTAGCCAGCCAGGTGTCTAGGCGCTACCGCGCAGCACGCAGGCGCGGAGGCGTGGACATGCGCCGAACTTTGAGACAAAACCTGCGCTATGGTGGGGTTTTGGTTGAGCGCCGCTATAAGAGCAGGCATACCAGCCGCCCCAGGTTTGTGCTCCTGTGCGACATGTCGGCCTCGATGCTAAAATATACCGAGTTCGTACTGCAATTTGTGTACGGACTTTCTTCCGTGGCGGGCGGTATTGAAATTTTTGCTTTTGCTGATCATGTGGTGCGCTTGACAGAGAAAATTCATAAAGGGCAGTCTTTTGCGCAGATGGTGGAGGAAGCCATGCCCCAAGCCGGAAACCAGTGGGGCGGTGGGACGAACATGGCTATTTCCTTGGCAGAACTTATAAAAGAATATCCGCATGTCTTAAGCAAACGTTCAGTTTTGCTTATTCTTAGTGACGCGCAAACCTTGGATGGGGAACAAGCGGCATCTTTGTTAGAGCGAGTACGCCGCCAGGTGCGGGAGATTCTGTGGCTGAATACTGTGCCTGCCAAGCGTTGGCGGGAGGTGCCGACGATCGAGATGTTTAAGCCTTACTGCCAGATGTATGAATGCTACACCTTGGGTCATTTGACAAACATTCTCAAAGAGCGGCTATAGGAGTAAAATGTTCTTCGCCCGGATAGTCAGAACGGATGTAAGCCGGAAGCAGTCCGGAGTTTAATCTAAGCACGATCAGAGCATACTATTCATGAAGCAGCTTTGTTCACATTGACACAAATGGGAGGTAAAGATCGTGCTCGAAAAGTGTCGTTCCTGTGGCTTGGAACACGAAGATTTAGCGAAGGTGTTATTTAAGCGCAATCACGTCAGCAACAGGGTTCTGCCGTACTGCTCGCAATGTATGCGCCGCCTGTACCAAGTTCCATATCGGCCTGAAAGAGATGTATAGGGCGTTCTAAGTGAGGTTTTGTTCAAGGGTGAAAGCGACGGTTTTTGATGATGTATATTTTTTAGATTAATGCACATCATAACTAATTTAAACTTGCCTTTTCCCCCTCTCTTTGGTATAGTGACTTTGAAAAAGGGGAGAAAGGGGAGTTAGCGAATGGCTTTTGTGATTTCAGCCGAATGCATCGCTTGCGGAGCTTGTGCTTCCGAGTGCCCGGCATCTGCTATTAGCGAGGGCGATGAGAGATATGTCATTGACGCCGATGCTTGCACTGAGTGCGGCAACTGTGCGGAAGTTTGCCCCGTTGGCGCACCAGCAAAAGGTTAATCTACTTCGTTTCAATCTTTAAGGGAGAGCAACAACTCTCCTTTTTTCCGTTTTTCGGGGATCATATCCTTCCAGGATTAGACATTGACAAATAAGAATTACGCCTTTAATATTATATTAAGCAATTAGAAATTATTATAAATTATTATAAATTAATGCACATGATGTTAAAAATTTGACTTCAACATCGAACATCGAACATCGAAATTGGGGGATGAGTGCGGTGGATGCGATAGACATTCTTAGAAAACTAAAGGATAAGGGAGTTCGCTTTACTCCACAGCGGCAGGCTATTTTAGAATTCCTGCTTGCTACAGAGAGTCATCCCACGGCAGAAGAGATATATCAGCATGTGAAGGCCAAGTTTCCCGGAGTAAGCTTGGGCACGATTTATAATACATTGAATATGTTAAAAGAACATGGACACATTTTGGAATTGTCATATGGGGATATGTCAAGCCGCTTTGATGGCAACCCGGATAATCACTATCATATTGTGTGTTCTAAATGCGGGAGAGTGGTGGATTTTCACCGACCGTTGCTTGAGGTCGATCAGGAGGCTGAGGAAATATCAGGGTTTAGAATAATCGGGCATAGGATGGAGTTCTACGGTTTATGTCCTGAGTGCCGCCAAGGTGAGATGAATTAGGAAGTGTATATGTTATAAGGCCAGACCCCCATGTTCAAAACGCGACAAGGGGGTCTTTTGCTATCTTTACCTTAAACTTTAAACTTATTAACCAGAATCTGCAGTTCATTCGCCATCTTAGCCAATTCCGAAACGGAAGAATGGATTTCCTCCATTGCTGCCAGTTGTTCTTCAGCCGCTGCTGATACATTCTGTGTTCCTGCTGCCGTTTCTGTCGCTACTTCTGCGATCATGTGGGCTGAATTAATTACTTGTTCCGTCTTGTCAGATACATGTCTCACTTCAGTTGAAACCCCTTGAATCTGGTCGGCGACACTTGCAACTGAGCTTTTTATGTTAGCAAATGCCGTACCTGCGTCATTTACGGCGCCTAGGCCTTCACCGACCATGGTAGCCACGGTTGTTGTGCCAGCTACCGTGTTTCTGGTCTCCGTTTGAATAGCTTGTACCAACTGTTTTATTTGCATCGTGGAATGAGCGGATTGTTCGGCTAGCTTACGGACTTCTTCGGCCACCACGGCAAACCCGCGCCCATACTCTCCGGCTCTGGCCGCTTCGATTGCAGCATTAAGCGCCAGCAGGTTGGTTTGTTCCGCGATTCCGGTGATCACAGCAACTATCTGTTCGATTTCCTGGGAGCTATCCCCCAATCCTTTCACAGTTCCCGCTAAGCCGGTGACCGTGTCGCTGATATGGTGCATCTGCTTGATAACCGTCTGGATCAAATCTTCGCCGGAATGAGCGGTTTCCAAAGCATCTGTGGCACCGGATGAAACGCTCTCGGCATTAGCGGAAATTTGCCTGACACTTAATGAAATGTCACGGAACAGTTGAGAATTTTCTTCGGCCACGTTAACCTGGCGATTCGAGCCGATCGCCACCTCTTGGATAGTCAAGCTTATCTGCTCACTGGCTTTGCTGGTCTGTTCCGCGCTTTGGCTTAGATC
>DAHVVW010000269.1 GCA_027357125.1 Clostridiales bacterium | reverse complement strand
ATACGCCAGGTTATTCTGAACCTGGCGCAAAACGGTTTGGAAGCTATGAGCATGGACGGATTTAGCAATTCAAAGGACAACCCCGAACTACTCTAAATCCTGGCGGCGGCGTTGATATTCATCCGCATCAATCTCGCCGCGGGCATAGCGTTCGCGCAGGATCTCGAGCGGATTAGACCGCCCAAAGGTCCCGGTCCCGGTAGGAATACGATTGGCAAAGCGTCGATAAAGATAAAGCCCAATTCCAATCAAGGCCAGCCAGAAAATGAGTTGGACTGCCATGCCCAAGATGCCCATCCACCAGTATCCAGCGCCATACCCGTAACCGTTTACACCCGGACCATAACCCCAGCCGTTCATCATATTGCCCCAGAAGCCCATCACGAAATCCCCCCTAAGGTTTTTCCTTAGTGTGCCCACTGCCTGGCAAACAATTCACGCCTTAACATCAATTCAGGGCAATCTAACTCATGAGATCCTGTTTGCGCCGCAGGTATTCTTCGGTGTCGATCTCACCGCGCGCATAGCGCTCTCTTAAGATATTTAAAGCAGAACCGGCATCAACTGTCCGCGTTCCCTGACTTTTAGACCAACGGCGGAAAAAGTACACCGCCGCCCCAATCAGAACCAGCCAGAACAGAAGCTGCGCACCCATGGCTAGGAGCCACATCCACCAAGGACCGCCGTTAAACGCATTTCCTCCGTAAAAACCAGGATTAAATCCCCAACCTCCAAACATGTGTCCGCCAAATCCCATCATTTTTCTGTTCCTCCCTTTTAATACTTCCCGAGTTTAATACTTCTCGAGTTCACGCCTGCGGATATTATACTCATCGGCGTCAATCTCGCCGCGGGCGTAGCGCTCGCGCAAGATTTCCAAAGCGTCCGGCCTCGTGGACTGGCCAGTCGGCAGCACGTGCTGTGGTTGTTTGAACACATAAACCAAAAAGACTACTAACAAGACCAAAAAGATAATCATCATCTCACAGTACCTCCCTATTTTTTTCTTTTTACATGTATGAAATCTAAAAACTCTTGTTTACAGGCTTAAGTGTACTCTTAGTTTGTGCAATCTCCATGAAGAAATTGTGAATTTATCGTGAACTATAAAAATAATACAAAAGGAAGGTGTTTACACACCCTCCCTAGCTCTGGTCATTCTTCTTCTTTTTTCTACTAATATCGCCTGGCCATTAAGGCCTTAATTAAGGCCACCGCAGCCTCGTCCCTTGTAACGGGCTTGGCCGGTTCTAAGTTTCTGTCTGCCATCTGGAGAATACCTAAGCCTTTGGCTAAGGCTACATAACCCAGTGAGCTCGGCGCGAGGGATGCCGAATCTGCGTAGGGAACCTGATACACTCCCTGAAGGTCGGCGATCCGCCCCAAATTGAGGAAACGAATCATGATCTTAGTGAGGATCTCCCTGCTTACAGGTGAGTTCGCTGTCATATCCTCCTTGAGCCAGCCGAGATCTTTGGCGTTTTTGATGACCTCCTCGTCTGAGAGGTTTGTATTGTACCACACTCCATTTTGCGCACTAAGCATGGCACGGATTAATGATCCTAAGGTCACGTTTTCCTTGGGCTTAAACTCAGTCCCAAATTCCCCGAAAACTCCTGCTTGCCCGAGTAGGGAGATTTCCTGAGCATGAGGGTTATCAGAGATATCCGTAAACTTATACGCCTTGGGAGCTTGGCCCACAGGCTGGCCCTGCCAGTCGAGCAGTTTCCCGGTTTTGGCCTCAATCATGTCTGCATCCGGGGAACGCTTGATCTGAGGTTGATAAACCAAGCGCACAGCTCCAGGCTGGCCGTTCTCAATCACTTGCACATAGCTTAACGCCAAGGGGCGGTATTCAAGGTAACCCTGGGCTGCCGCGCTCTGGCTGATAACATTATTGAGGTCGGGGAACTGCAGGCTGGACCAGTTCAGGTTATAACTCACAATTCGTTTTGTAGCAGTGTCGACTGCGACATTCAGACCATTATTCGAAAACGCCAGTCCGTTTACCAGGCGCTGGTAGTTAAAGCTTTGGGTTTGCGGAAACTTCTCAGCGTAAGCATCGCGCGCCAAGTCCACAAGTTTAACTTGCGCGAATCTGTCAGGCTGAATCTTCTTGAGAAATTCTTCCGCTATCTTCTGCGCCGCGTCATAATCAAGCCCCTTTTCTTTATCTTTCGGGATATAAGGATAACTGATATTAAAGCCCAAGACTTCGCCTGTAACCGCGTCTACACGCGCATACATATACTGCGGCCCGTTATTGTCGCCGCTTTTGTCCGGAGAGTTTTGCGCACTCCAATCAAGACTCCAAACCCGGTTTTCGCTGGGCATGTTCTTACCCAGGTTAAGTCCTCTTAAAACGAGGTTTTGCGGGATATCCACCCATTTGGCAACAGCGGCTACCGCCTCTTCTTTGGTCAGAAGCTTGGAAGTATCTTCAACCTCCTTTTGTTCCGCCGGGGTTAGATGGGCTGTTTTCGCATACGCCGCTCCAGTAGAACCCATGCCACCGATGCCGTCCTGCGCGAGCCACTTGTTCTGCTCAAACTTAATAGGTTCCCCAGTTAAAGCATCAATAGCCGCATTGAGGTATTTTCCCGAAAGCTTGTAAACCAACTGAACCTCTTGTTTTTCCCCGATGGCCAAGGGCCTTACCAATGGAGGCTGAAAGTACTGCAGTTCCAGCATAGGAGTATTTTCAAACACTGCCTGAGCCTTCTCCAGCGCAATAACTTCCTTGGCCGCGGGAAACTCGGCGTTAGTCCAGTTTAAGTTGTATGAGCGCACTTGACCGTCTTCACTGCTGATCTGAATAGTCACCCCATTCCCTATAAACGGAATATCGTTGACATAGCGTTGCCAAGAGTAAGTATAGACAATTGGCGAATACATGCTTAAAGGAATAACATCATCTCCATCCGCAAGCGCACGCAGATCGGAGAATTTGGCACCAAGCAGGCTTTGCACTAAATCGGAGGCAATTTTCCGGCCTTCCTCCCGGGTGATTGCCGGCATATGCAAGCCGGACTCTTGGGGATCTATAGACTTCCAGGCATTTACGTTGATTATCTCCCCCGTGTCCACCGCTACTTGAGCCATAAAGCTGCCCCCGGGAGATGACGTGGAATTCCAGTTCAAGGACCAGGTTTCCCGGTTGTTGTAATTGTTGTAGCCTGAGAAAAACTCGTTTAATTCGGCCGGAATCTGAAATTTCTCTTTAACAATCTGGATAGCCTGATCCAGCGAAATTGCCGGGGCTACCGGGGTTGACGGAGCTGCGCCGACAGACGGCAGTTTTTCCTCGGCCACGGCTAGGGCAGGAAACAAGGCTATCTGCAAGACCAGAGCAAGTGCCAGGGCAAACACCAGGGGCTTATGCCGGTTTCTAAACACCTTTCTATCATCCTCTCTGAAAAAATTTCCTCTCTATATTATAGACGCATTAATAACGTAAAAAGTTACGCCTGACCAGAATTTTTTTCCAATAAATTTCGTCAAAAAGAGCCGGGGCTGCCCCATATATGATGCAAATGAGGCAGCCCCGGTATTATTAAAAGATTACCCCTAAGGCAATCAAGATCAAAATTGCAATTGCGATAATTCCTGTTCCTACGCCACGGCCACCGCCATAGCCGCCCCAAGCTCCGTACATTCAGCCACCTCC
>DAHVVW010000268.1 GCA_027357125.1 Clostridiales bacterium | reverse complement strand
TGTTTTCCTTTAACACCTAACTTTTCGCGTACCTCCATCAGCTTGGTGACCTGCTGGGAGTCCAATTCGCGTTCGCGACCCAGTGTTCTTGCAGTAAAGCTGATTTTAGCAAACAGCTCCATGGATTCCATTTTGTAAAAAGCGTTAAACGCGTCCGTGCCCACTGTTAAAGCGCCATGGTTAGCCAACAGAAAAGCATCATGGTCTTGAAGGTATTCACGCACAGCCAGCGGAATTTCGTCTGTTGACGGTGTGCCATAGCGAGCAATTGGAATTGAGCCTAAACTGATAATAATTTCCGGTAACACAAAACGATCCAAAGGTATTCCGGCTACAGCAAACCCCGTTGCCGTCGGTGGATGGGCGTGAACTACCGAACGGACGTCCGGTCTGTTGTTATATACATCCAAATGCATTTTCAGCTCTGAGGACGGCTTTAGTTTACCGGAAATCACCTCTCCCTTCATATTCACTTTGATAATCATGTCCGGAGTCATAAAACCCTTACTGACTCCGGTAGGAGTAGTAAGCACCTCATTGTCGTTTATCCTGACCGTGATATTGCCATCATTGGAGGCAACAAAACCTAAATTGTAGATGCGTCTTCCCACTTCAACAATGTCTTGCTTAACCTGGTATTCCAAGCGCACCTTATCACCCTCCTTCTCCCAAATCTGTAATTTTACCAAAGTTGTCACTAGTCTCCCAAAAGGCTTGTAAGTTTGAGATAAGCCTGATCCCATGCTGACCGGTCTTTTCGAGGAGTATACACCTTGGTTTCGAAAGAATTTCTCACCAGTACCGGCACTTCGGTTGCTGTAAGTTCCTGAACCGCAATTAATTGAGCACAGATGTTGCCGATGACGGTCGCCTCCGCGGGCCCTGCTACCACAGGCTTATGGGTGGCGTCAGCCGTCATTTGACACAAGAGTTCATTATGAACCCCGCCACCGACTATGTGAACTACTTCTAGGGAACGCCCGGTAACTTCTTCGAGTTTTTCAATCACAAAGCGGTACTTAAGAGCGAGGCTCTCGAAAATCGCCCGGCTTATTTCCCCTGGATCAGACGGTCTAGTTTGTCCAGTCCTCAAGCAGTAAGTTTGAATAACTTCAACCATATTTTCCGGAGCCAGGAAATCTGGAGCATCGGGATCGATTACGCATTGGAGCGGTTTTGCCTTGGCAGCCAACCCGGTTAAATCTGAGTAGCTGAAAGCTTGGCCCGCTTGATCAAATTTACGTTTTACTTCTTGGAGCAGCCATAAACCCATAACATTCTTGAGTACCCGGTAGTCGCCTGCAACTCCGCCTTCATTCGTGAAGTTATATTTTCTGGCTGACTCGGTAATCACCGGTTTTTTGGACATCGTGCCCACCAAGGACCAAGTTCCACTTGAGATATAAGCATAATCATCAGACTCATGGGGAACTGCAAAAACTGCCGAGGCTGTATCATGTTCACCCACGGTAACCACTGAGATTTTCTCAGTTTTGCCGCCGGAGATAACCTCTTCACGGATCGTGCCAATCACCTGAAAAGGAGAAACTACCGGGGTAAAAATCCGTTGTGGAAAATTCAATTTAGAAATAAGATCCTGATCCCAAGTTCCAAGGCTCGGATTAAAGAGCTGGGTTGTCGTTACGTTGGTAAACTCCGAAACTTTGACTCCGGTCAGAAAATAGTTAATAAGATCCGGAAAGAGCAAGAGATGTCTGGCCTGTTCCAGCATTTGCACTCGATGCAAGCGTAGAAACATAAGCTGGTAAATAGTATTAATCTGAATAAGTTGAATTCCTGTTCGATCGTACACGTTCTCGACCGGAATCCGGGCAAACACTTCCTGCATCATGCCGTCATTGTGATGGTCACGGTAATGCCTCGGATTTTGCATCAGGTCACCATTGGCGTCAAGAAGTCCAAAATCCACGGCCCAGCTGTCTATCCCTAATGTCACAGGCGGCTTGCTTTGGCTTGAGCTTTTCGACAAGCCCGCCACAACTTCGTGGTAAAGACCAAGAAAATTCCAATAAAGTATACCGCCTAAATTGACCGGCACATTGGAAAACCTACTTACCTCGGATAAAGTGAGCTTCGTCCCATCGTATTCTCCCAGAACCGTGCGTCCATTGCTTGCACCTAAGTCAACTGCAAATCCACGCCATCGTGACACGGTCAACCCTCCTCGTATGGCGACATTACCAACCCTGCCCGCCAATACCCCTGGCTAAGATTTTCTTATCGTAAGGGCCTTCCACATACGCTTTTAAGGGGTCAGGCTGTAAGCCCATTTCTTGGCGAACCATAGCTAGAAGCGGACGCACATCTGTTTCGAATGCTTCCTTCACGATAAATTCTGCCCGGATGACATCTCCCTTTTCCTGAGCTTGCTTTAATTCCTCACGCGGAACCAACAAAGCTTTGGCAAAAGCAGTTTGGATATTCATCACTGAGCGGATCATCGCGGGAATCTTTTTCTCGATATTGTGGGACTGATCGATCATGTAGGAAACATTGTCAGCACACTCTGAGGTGGCAGGGTCTTGCTCCCCGCTCACCAATTCGAGGGAGATCAGGAACAGTTCATAGGGATCAATCGTACCCACCATTAAGTCATCATCAGCATATTTGCGGTTATTGAAATGGAACCCGCCCAACTTACCTTCATCCAGGAGAGTTGACACAATATGTGCAACATTCGTGCCTTGGGCATGGTGTCCTAAATCCACGAGTACTTGGGCCTTGTCACCAAGCTTGAGAGCATAGTTAAAAGCCATTCCCCAATCAGCCAGATCCGTATGATAGAAAGCGGGTTCAAACATTTTGTACTCAATCAAAATCCGGGCATCTTCGGGCAAGGCTTGGTAAACTTCTGTCAAAGCGTCCATCAAGTAATGCTTGCGTTTGCGGAAATCATCTTGGCCGGGATAGTTGGTGCCATCAGCCAGCCATAGACTTAAGATATTGGAATCAACCTTGTTCATAATCTCAACGCACTCAAGCATGTGCGCAAGCGCTCTTTGCCGCACTTCTGCCCGCGGATTGCAAAGAGATCCCAAAGCGTAGTCGTCATCTTGAAAAAGGTTGGGATTAACCGCCCCAATGCGCAGACCAAGATCTTGGGCATGCTTCTTAAATGCACCGTAATCTTCAACTTTGTCCCAAGGAATGTGTACTGCCACCGTAGGACAAACTCCCGTTACCCGCTGAACTTCTGCAGCGTCTTCCAGCTTTTCAAAAGGATTGCGCGGAACCCCTTGCTGCTTGAATACTTTGAAACGGGTACCGGAATCTCCATAACCCCAAGAGGGAGTTTCAATAACCATGTTCTTAAGGCGCGTCTTTACACTTTCAACATCAAGTCCCTTGTCTTCCTGAACTTTCACCCACAAGCTGATTTGATCATGAGTCATTGGTTTATGCCCTCCTGTATGCTTTGTAGACCGTCGTTTAAAACATTGTCAGTTTCACTGATATCAAATCGCAGCACCCTATGAATTCTTATGTCTTATGTTGTTTTGTTTCTGTTTTGATTTATGTTGTTTTGTTTTTTATTATTTCTTTTTTCCAAGATATTTGTTGATGACATATTGCTGGGCGGGAAAGGGAACTGGCTGGGTCCCCTGCTGCTGGGGATGGCTATTACTGCAGTCCTGCGGGGCGTCCTTACCAGGCTCCAGCAGTATTACCTTT
>DAHVVW010000267.1 GCA_027357125.1 Clostridiales bacterium | reverse complement strand
TGGCAGATTATCCACAAAGGCTCAATGCCCGCCATGTATGCCGATGAGCTTGACTGGCAGATGTTTTATGCAGCTTACACCAGGACCTATATTGAGCGTGATGTGCGAGCGCTGGCCCAGGTTGGAGATGAACTAAAATTCATTAAGTTTATGACCGCGATGGCAGCCAGAACCTCACAAATGCTTAACCTAACCGCGGTTGCCAATGAAGTTGGAATTAGCGTGCCAACGGCTGACAGGTGGCTTTCCATCTTAATTTCCTCAAACATAGTGTATTTACTGCAACCGTACCATAACAACATCGCGAAAAGAGCGGTAAAAACGCCGAAGCTATATTTGCTCGACACTGGGCTTGCAGCCTATCTTACGAAATGGAATACACCGGAGGTGCTTGAAGCAGGCGCTATGGCAGGAGCATTTTTTGAAACCTTCGTTATCGCTGAGGTGCTTAAAAGTTTTTATAATGCTGGTGTTTTAGCCCCCTCGCTCTACTATTACCGGGATATGGATGCCAAGGAAGTTGATCTTCTCATTGAGCAGAATGGTACGCTCTACCCTGTTGAGGTCAAGAAAACAGCGAATCCAGGCAAGGAGCATATCGAAAACTTCTCGGTGCTTGAAAGAATCAAAGGGGTATCGGTAGGAACGGGTGGCGTTATCTGTATGTATGATAAGAGCGTGCGTCTTAACGTTAAAAACTCAGTTATTCCTGTGACCTGGATATAGTCATCATCCTTGCTCAGTTATTCTTTTTAGGCTATACTGTAATTACAGTAGAACTGAAATTTTAAGGAGTTGATAAGGCCTATGCCTATCGTTCAACAGATACAGAAGCGGATGCTAATAAGTCTGGCTAAAATCGCGAAAGATGTAAATTTGCATGAAGGAGATCATGTGGTTATTGAGCAAAAAGATGGTGGAATCTTTTTGCGGCCGGTTGACTGGGTGGACAAAAGCCAAGCCTATATCTGGACAGAAGAATGGCAAGAAAAAATTCGCCGCAGCGAGGAAGCTTTAGCGAATGGCGAATATAAAACATTTGAAAATGTCGAGGATTGCATTAAGGATTTGGAGGATATGATCAATGCCAATCATTCTAAGAACGAAACCATTTGATGTCGATCTCATGCAGTTATCGTTCATAGAACAAAAACAGGTATTAAAATCCATCCGTTTCCTTGCTGAAAATCCACGGCATCCTTCCCTTCAAATTCATAAAGTCGAAGGTACCAATTTATTGGAAGCTTATGTAAATATGGATATTCGTATTCTCTTCGAACGCTCAAGCGATACTATTCTTCTGAAGGCTGTTGGACATCACGATATTCTGCGGAATTATTAAGTAAAAAAGTCTCTCAGGGAAACCGGGCACTTCGGGTGCTTCGGAGTCACCTGAGAGACTTTTTACTTTTACATAGGAACAGATCAAGAGCTCCCCAGTCCCTTACCTCAAATGACTCTTCAGCAACGGAAACAGCCCCCCGGCGCTGTCGCTGTCCAGCCAGCCCATAGCCCAGGGGCCGATGCCGCCGATGCCATACTGATCGAGCAGGGAAAGTTTACTGCTCCAGCTCTGCTCATCGTCAAAATACACCGTATGCGGTACCTGGCTGTTGTCCGTGCCGGTGACCGTGTAGGTAAAGTAAGGAACGCCTACCGGGTCGGCGGCAGAAGTCTCGCGTTTAATCTCAGCATTGTTCTGGGCTGCAAGCTCTTTCGCCTTCGAAAGACCGAAAGCAGTCGAATTCCATTTCCCATCCGAAGTCGGAGCCCAGTCCCGGCCCCAATAAGGCATGCCCATTAAAATTTTATCGGCAGGGACACCGGCGCTCTTGGCATAAGCCAGAACCTTTTTCACCCACTCGACCGGGGCGATCGCTCCCGGAGCAGAAGTGCGGTAGTGATGGTCATACGTCATAAGGTGCAGGTAATCCGCATACTGGGCGAGATCCTGGTAATTGTACTCCACCAGCCACGTTTCAACTTCAGGGGAAGTGATCGGCATGACAGCCATAACCACCAGCTTGTTCTTAGGCTTAAGCTCGGCTGCGAGGGCTTTCATAAACTCGGTCAGATAAGGCCCGTCGGCATCACTGAGGAGTTCGAAGTCTACCACCACCCCGTCCGTTTTGCTCAGCTCGACCAGCTTAACGATCTGGCTGATAAGGTTAGCCCGGGCGGCCGGATTGGCCAGCATCGTGTCAATCACGCTGCCGCTGCCGTTAATCAGAGGGAGCACCTTGAGGCCGCGTGCCTGAGCTTCCTGGGCCAGGGTGAGATAGTTAGAGCTGTCCCAGCCCCATTGCAGAGCCAGAGTTCCGTCTTCTTTAATTTCCTTGCGCCAGTTGGGAGAGAGTAAGTCGACATAATCCGTAGCCATGCCCGGAATGAGCGCAAGCTGTTTGCGGTAAGTGTCAAGGTTGGCATATCCGTCCCAATATTGAAGAGAGATGCGAGGATGCGCCGAACCGGTGCGGATAATGCTTTCCACGCCGTAACTGATAACCCCCCAGCCGCCGAGAAGGGTGAACGAGGAAGCGGAAGCCCGTCTTGAGTACAGATAGGAAGTTGTCTGAGCAGCTAAATCAGACTGAGGGACAAGTATAATAGGATTGTTGTTCTTGGCGGCCAGCACGGCCCCGGCTAAAGCATCCGGAAAATCAAGGCCGGTCGCGACAAATACATTAGACGTGTTAAAGTTTAAGTTGTTAAGCACGTCAAGATTGGTTAAATACCGGTCATCTCCGGCTCGGCGGTCGACAGTATAGCCTAAACCCTCAAGCTGGGTTTTTACTTCGGACCCGATAACCCCCGTGCCCCCGATCAGGGTAATCGCCTTAACTCCCAAGCTGTGTAAAGCATCAAGGGTCACTTGGGGCACTTTCTTATTGTCTGTGAGCAGAAGCGGCATCCCCTGGGCCGCAGCATAGGAGGAGATGCTTAAAGCATCGGCAAAAGATTCTCCATAAGCCAAGAAAACTTGCGGAGAATTTGACACGGCTTCGCGGGCAATGGCGGCGGCAGTCTCGTAGCGGTCTGCCCCTTCAAGCCTTTGGACGGTGCGGCCGTTGTCTTCCAGAGCTTTCTTCACCGTGTCGGATACGGCACCGGTGCCTCCTAAGATATACACTTTCTGAGCGTTAAGACGCTGGATTTCCGTCAGAACTTCCGGCTGCAGCGTATTGGAGTCAGTCAGCAGGAGCGGCCCCTTGGCTTTAGCGCTGTTGGCCAGGACTGCCCCGGCCAGGGCATCAGGGAAGTCATCCCCTCTGGCCAGCACCACAGTATTGGCACTTTCCCAGCCACCCTGAGATATTTTAATCGCCGTCTGATAGCGGTCGGCTCCCGCCAAACGCGAATCGAGGGTTCCTGCTGCCCGCACCGGGGAAACAAAGCTTGGAACAAATAAACTTGTGAAAATTAGGGTTAACCCAACAAGCGAAACCTTCTTTCGCATGGATATTCTCTGATTTTTAAGCTTAAACATCTTTTCCTCCTCTACTGAAATTTACTCCCCAGAACTATCTTCGCGCCCTAAACAGTTCGCGCTGCCTATATTTTATCATAAAAATTCGACAAAAGGGCTGGATCGTTTGTAGAAACTAAAGGAAATAAAAGCATATTGGCGAACTTAATCGGAGAGATATTCAGTAAAATTTTTGAGAAGAGATAAAGCGGGGAACAAAAGGGATGA
>DAHVVW010000266.1 GCA_027357125.1 Clostridiales bacterium | reverse complement strand
AAAATGTTTCAAATGCTAAAAAATAAAAAAATTGGATACTGTCTAAAATTCTTCATAAGACAGTACCCCACTTCTTTTATTTGGAAACCCTCTAACACTTGGCGGGCAAGGCTTTCAGCCTATTTCCATTCTATATGTTACCTCAATTTATTGCCCCTTGTTGATAGCAGCGGCCTGAGCCGCTGCCAGACGGGCGATCGGCACCCGGAACGGGGAGCAGGAAACGTAATCCAAACCGATCAGGTGGCAGAACTCGATCGAAGACGGCTCCCCTCCGTGTTCGCCGCAAATCCCCAGTTCAAGGCCAGGATTGGCTTCGCGGCCCAGCTGAACACCCATCTTCATCAATTTGCCGACCCCTTCGCGGTCAAGCACGGCAAACGGGTTGTGCTCGAGAATGTTCTTGTCCAAATAGGCCGGGAGGAATTTCCCTTCCGCATCATCGCGCGAGAAGCCAAAAGTGGTCTGAGTCAAATCATTGGTGCCAAAGGAGAAGAAGTCTGCCACTCTCCCGATCTCGTCTGCCAGAAGGGCTGCTCTTGGTACTTCAATCATGGTTCCCACTTTATACGCAAAGCGCACGTTTTGCTCCTCCATCACCGCTTCCGCAGTCTCTTCCGTAAGCTTGCGCAGCAACTCCAACTCTTTGGTATCGATTACAAGCGGAATCATGACTTCGGGATGGATCTCATACCCTTCCTTAACCAGGCGGGCAGAGGCTTGGAAGATTGCTCTGGACTGCATCGCATAAATCTCCGGGAAAGTTACTGCCAGACGGCAGCCGCGGTGCCCGAGCATAGGATTAAGCTCTGTGAGCGAGCGCACTTTGCGCAGCAACACCTCTTTTTCCCCTAACTCCTGAGGATTTCTCCCTGTAAGCTTAAGCTTGGTAATTTCTACTACCAATTCTTCCACATGCGGCAGGAACTCATGAAGCGGTGGGTCAAGCAGGCGGATAACTACCGGCAGTCCGTGCATAACCTTAAGGATGCTGTAAAAGTCCCCTTCCTGCATGGGCAGCAGCTTGGCTAAAGCCGCTTCCCGCTCATCCAGACTTTGCGCCAGGATCATTTCCTGCACGATCGGAATCCGGGCAGGGTCCATAAACATGTGCTCGGTCCGGCACAGTCCTATCCCTTGAGCCCCGAAATCACGGGCGTTTTGCGCATCCTGGGGAGTATCAGCGTTAGCCTGGATCTTGAGGACGCGGATTTCATCGGCCCACACTAAAAGTTCCTTAAACTCGCTGCTCAGCTCAGGGTCAATCATGGGCACATAACCTTTAATGACGCGGCCGGTCGCTCCATCAATAGAGAAAACTGTGCCTTCGGGATAGATTACATCCTCAATCGTCACCGTGTGATTGGCATAGTCAATTTTTAAGGCTTCACAGCCACACACAGCAGGCTTACCCATATGACGGGCCACCACAGCAGCGTGGCTGGTCATACCGCCCCGGCTGGTTAAAATCCCTTGCGCAGCCAAGATTCCATGAATATCATCCGGAGTGGTCTCTGTACGTACTAAAATGACTTTCTCTCCGGCATTCCCCATCTTTTCCGCCTCATCAGCATCAAGCACAATCTTGCCTGAAGCTGCTCCCGGGGATGCAGGCAGGCCTTTAGCCAGAATATCCAACTTAGCCGTGCTATCCATGCGCCGGTGCAAGAGCTGGTCCAGCTGTCCCGGCTCAATGCGGCCGATCGCTTCTTCCTTCGTTATCAGACCTTCATTACACAATTCGACTGCGACCCGGATGGCAGCCGGAGCCGTGCGCTTGCCGTTACGGGTCTGCAGAATATAGAGTTTTCCTCTCTCAATCGTAAATTCAATGTCCTGCATATCACGGTAGTGATATTCCAGATTGGTGGAAATCTCCACAAACTGGTCATAAATAGCCTTGTTCTCGGCTGCGAGACTGGCAATAGGCTGAGGGGTGCGAATCCCGGCCACTACGTCCTCTCCCTGGGCATTCATTAAGTATTCTCCGTAAAGTGCCTTCTCCCCCGTGGAAGGATTGCGGGTAAAAGCTACCCCTGTGCCGGAGTCATTGCCCATGTTGCCGAAAACCATGGATTGCACATTCACAGCTGTCCCAATGTTGTCCGGAATATTGTTGATTTTACGATAAATGATGGCCCGGTCATTATTCCAGGAGCGGAAAACAGCCCGGATCGCTTCTTCAAGCTGAACCTTGGGGTCAAGCGGAAAAGGTTTGCCGGTAGTGCGCTGAATGAGTTTCTTATATTCCTCGACCATCCATTTAAGGCTTTCCGGAGAGAGCTCAGAATCATATTTAACCCCTTGGTTATCTTTAGCTTTTTCCAGGATCACTTCGAAATGATGATGTCCTACTTCTAACACAACATCACCGAACATTTGGATAAAACGGCGGTAGCAGTCATAGGCAAAGCGTTCGTTGTGCGTGGCTTCAACCACGCCCTGGACAGTTTCATCATTTAAGCCCAGGTTAAGTATCGTATCCATCATCCCGGGCATGGAAAACTTGGCTCCGGAACGCACGGAAACGAGCAAAGGATTCTGGCGATCCCCGAAGAGTTTGCCCGTAGCACGTTCCACCTCAGCTAAGGATGGCTCGATTTGATCCCACATGCCCTCTGGGAACTGCTGAGCGTTTTCATAGTACTCATTGCAGGCCTCCGTAGTGATTGTAAAGCCCTGAGGCACCGGCAGGCCAATATTGGTCATCTCCGCCAGGTTAGCCCCTTTCCCTCCCAAGAGGTCACGCATTGAAGCCTTGCCCTCCCGAAAAAGATAAACATATTTCCTAGACATGTCTCTCCCCCTTAAAAATTATTTCTAATACCAGGCTCGCAGTCTCTTCAACTGCTTTGCCGGTAGCATCAATAATTGGACAGCCGATTTTCTTCATGACCCCGCGGGCATACTCCAGTTCCTGCATGATCCTCTCCAAACTGGCATAGTCTGCTTTGGCACCAAGACCGAGGGTCTTCAGGCGTTCAGTCCGAATTTGGTTTAAGACATCAGGCCTGAGTGTAAGCCCGATGATCTTATGCGGAGAAACCTTGTACAGTTCCTCAGGCGGATTTACTTCCGGCACAAGAGGAATATTAACAGACTTGATCCCTTTATGGGCCAGATACATACTAAGCGGAGTCTTAGAAGTCCGGGAAACCCCGATCAGCACGACATCAGCGTAGAGCGCCCCCCGCGGGTCTTTGCCGTCATCATATTTAACTGCAAATTCTACCGCCTCCACTTTACGGAAGTACTGCTCGTCAAGGCGGTGCGTGATATTCGGAATATGGCTGGGGGCCAGGCCGGTCTGAGTGGAAAGAGCGCCGATCAACGGCCCCAAAATATCTATCGTCTGGAGCTTGTACTCGGTCGCTTTATGTTCAAGGTAAGTGCGCAAATTAGTAAGCACGAGGGTATAAACAAGGATTGCCTGTTCCTGAGCCGCCTCTTCGATGATCTCATCCAGATGGGATTCATCCCGCACATACGGAACCCGCCGGATGCGCGTGCGCACTCCGTTAAACTGGGCGGCGGCAGCCCTGCTTACGAATTCAGCAGTCTCCCCCAAGGCATCGGAAATCACATAAATTACAGGTTTTTCGATTGACAAGTACACACCCCCTGCACGAGGAATAATCTCTTTAGTATTCAGAATTCAGTAGTCAGTAATCAGAATGCCGCAGAATATGCTTCCAGCTAATAACTCCTGAGTACTCAC
>DAHVVW010000265.1 GCA_027357125.1 Clostridiales bacterium | reverse complement strand
GATATGGTTTACCGGAGGGTGAAGGTATACCACTTTTTGTGAGCTTTTGAGCTATGCCGTGCGGCGTTTTTCCTTCAAGAAAGAGCCTATAAATCAAACGCACCGTTTTCGCTTCCGACTCCACAATCTTCGGCAGTCCATCTTCACCCTTCACATAGCCAAGAAATTGACCGTAGGGCAGGCTCACCTTGCCATCGGCAAAACGCTTGCGTTGACCCCAGGTAACGTTTTCACTGATCGAGCGGCTTTCTTCCTGGGCAAGCGAACTCATGATCGTGATCAGCAGTTCGCCCTTACTATCGAGGGTATATATACCCTCTTTCTCGAAAAAAACTTCCACCCCTTTTTCTTTAAGCTGTCTAACCGTTGTCAGTGTATCCACAGTATTGCGGGCAAACCTGGACACTGACTTAGTTATAATCATGTCAATCTTACCGTCTAAAGCATCAGCAATCATCCGTTTGAAACCGTCACGTTTCTTGGTGTTGATGCCAGAAATACCCTCGTCTGGCAGTCTGACTCTGCCGCCTTTATCTATGGCAAAGAACTGAAAGAAGGAGGTAAGTTGGTTTTTGGAAACTATGTAACACCTGTTATTTTGGGTGGTGAAGGTGCCGTCAGCTTTGATGCCGAAAACATGCTCAATAATTATAAAAGAATAACTCAGGAGGCATATGCTATACCAGGGTTTGGCGAGGATAATCTTTCATAAACAATATTGGGGCATTATTCTTTGCTGCCAGCACACTGCCTGTCAGAGCATCGGCATAATCCTGGCCGGTAGCGACATAGAACAAGTTGGAGTTGAGTATATCCTGGAATTTGGTTATTGCTGCCTGGTTTGTTTTATACCTGTCTTGACCGTAAACCCTTTCACAAGGGAAAGGAAGCTGCTTTGCTGTACTGTCAGATACTATAGTCTCATCCCCAACGATATAAACCTTGGAAATAGATTTCCCGCTGAAATATTGTTGAACACTCTCGGGAATCTTATTGGGCTGGATAAGAAGTATGGGTACGCCCATCTTGGCCGCAGCCGGAGCTTTTTCTGCATCACTTTCTACTACGTTTGCAGCGTTACTCTCAAAGGGTTGAAACCATGCGAAATCATCGTGCCAAATATAGCCATAGAACCCAAACCGATCTTTTTCCCAATCCGAGAAGGGTCCTAGAATCTTTACCGGGTTCTCACGATTTGCCCCAATTATCCATAAGGAATTGTCTCTAACATACATAATGCGATTTCCATCTTTAGACCACACAGGCTGGTACACACCCGTGCCAGCATCTTTTAAGGGATGTGCGCCAGAGCCGTCGACGTTTTCAATCCACAATGTTCGCGTGGCTATCCAGTTCTCAAGTTCCTCGGGTTTGCTAAAGCCCCAAACACTGTTCCCTAAGTTTTTCGCTGCCACAAAGGCAATTTTCTTTCCGTCCGGGGATAACGATGGATCGATGGCTACATTTCCTTTCGGATTCGGAAGCACCTTGGTAGTCCCCGTTTCAAGATTACTAATTGTCAAGCTTTTATCCGCCCAAACAATACGACCTCCACCGGTTACCATAAGTAACTGCCCACTAGATAAAAGAGAAAGCCAATTCCGATGCACAAGACCTGTCGATAAGAGTTTAGGTTGAGAATCACCTAACCGGAGGCTCCACAAGCCCAACCCGTCAGCTGCGATAGATGCCGAATAAGAAGGATCGAGCCAGTATACTAATCCCTTGCCATTTGACCACCAGCCCGCCTTTTTAATACCGGTGTCCGGAGGAGCTATAATATGCCGGACTATTTGCCCGTTGTCAACATTGATTGTGTGGAGAGCATCCCTTCTATCCTGTGATTGTTTTGGATCATTAGCCGGAAGATTATTACCACTAAAAGTCAAGAATTTACCGTCCGGTGACCAGCTAGCGTCAGTAAAGTTTCTGGCATTTTGCACTTGTTGCGGTTTCCCATCCACAGGAACCAACCAAAGACCTTCCTGACTACTTACCGCTAAGATATTGGCCATTGGCGACCATGAAATGTCCTGTACATAACTTAATTCCGGAACGCCTCGAACTTGGTGAGCTTGTTCTCCGTCCCTGCGCACAAGCCAAAGTTGGCCACTATTGCCAGACGGACTGTTAGAGGAAATAAACGCAAGCCATTCGCCATCATGTGACCAGGCCGGATGTTGGGCCTTGCCGGAGTAGGTAAGCTGCCTCACCTCACCGGTTTTCCCATCGAGAACGTATAATAACCCTTCCCAAACAAATGCCAAGTCACCTTGGTTTTTAAATGCTACGGTATTTAGATTCATAGAACTTATGGTCTTATCTGGTGTTTCAGATTGGCTTTGTATTTGCATCCGGATCAGATGCTAATGTTGCTAAAACAATCTCATCGCTTTCATCTCCAGACGATTTAAATAAAGTTTTTCTCATCCCTTAACTCAACTTGGGTATAGTACTTAGGCTGAATCTTTTGCAGGAATTCCTTAGCAATTTGCAGTGCTTGTTCTCTGGTAATCTGCCCTGCTTGCCCATTTTCCCCAGGTGGCACGGAGTTATTAAAACCAAGCAGTTCTCCTGTAACCGCATCGACCGTAGCGTTAATTAAGATCATTATTTGTCCGGGATTCCTCTTCTCCGGGTCCGGTCCCCACGACAGGTTCCAGACCTTTTGCTCCGGATTCATCCCATAGGTGCTTAAAGAAGCATTCTGGAACACAACCCCTGCTGGAAGATCGACCCACCGGGTGGCAATTTTCTGCGCCGCCTCCTGGCTGATTAAATTGGTATTTTCGTTAGTCCCCTGTTCCTGGGAACTTGACTCTCTAAGTGGCCCAGGTCCCCTGCCGCTGTAAATTGGGCCCCACCCGATAAGCCCTTGGGAGCTATTAAACGATCCTTCCGCCAATTGAACCGGCTCCCCGCTTAGAGCATCAATGGCTCCATTGACGTATTTGCTGTTGGGGACATAACGGCCCATTGACATTTGGCCGACAATATTTTGTTCCGTAATTGCTAAATCCTTTTGTTGCCACTTATATTGCAAAGTCAATCGGTACATCGGGCCTGATTGCATCAGCAACACTTTATTTAATATGGCTCCTTCCGGCAGGTAGCTTGGGCTGGCAACCGGGTAAGGTATTATTTTTTTCGCCTCTGCGAGCGTTACTTCCTTATCAACAGTAGGGCCTAGATTCTTAACCACTGGCACTTGGGGTTGGGTTGCCGGAGAATAGGTAATCTGACTGTTTTTGGTGGTTTGACCGGTGAAAAAATCCTGAATAGACCGGACGATGCTGTTACCAAAGGCAACCGTAGTGGCAGGCTGATAGAACACACCCAGGCCAGCTATTAAGACTGCAGCTACGGCCCAGGTTAATTTGGAGCGTCAAAATGACTTTCGCTGTTTAATTCCACATAGCTTCACAAACTCCGACCAGGCTTCATCGACAGAAGGAACTTCAATTGTACTCATTTCTTTTTCTAGTGTTTCTTTGATGAGAAGATCCAGAGGATCGGTGTATTCTGTCATTTGGCTCCCCTCGATTCTGATTTTTCCGTTTGGGAATAAAGTTCTTTTAATTTAGCCTTTGCCCGGTTTAGCCTTACCCTGGCATTGTTAGCCGTAATATCAAAATGCCCGGCTATTCTGTCGATAGGGAAATCCAAAATATAGCTCAGAACTAAGATTTCCCTGTCTTTTTCCTCAAGCAGGTTAAGCAG
>DAHVVW010000264.1 GCA_027357125.1 Clostridiales bacterium | reverse complement strand
CACTTAAAAGGGAAAGCCGCCCTACCCTTTCCAAGGCGTGTATCCTAAACACATAGATCATGGTTGATAACAAAAACGAACCGGCAGAGAGTCCAATAAAGAAAATATAGAAGACAACCCATAATCCCCAGCTAAAATAACTGGTTAAATTGGTGACAGACATTCCGTCAATAAACCGGGTGCCTAAAGCCCAGAACCCTACTCCTGTCAAAATGAGGAGTAAAATATAATACAGACGTTTAAACATTTTGGCCCTCCTTTTCAATGGGGACATTCCTCCGAACCGCTTATGATTACTTCTTGTTGAGGAGGTGTGTCCCCTCTCCTCTATACCAGATAATAAACGTTCGGCTCCGTACCGAGTTCTTCCTTAAGACGCATGACACGGGAGCTTCCGATCAGTTCGGATACCAGGCTCTCCGGATCACTCTTATCCCCGAAATACGTCGCGCGTCCAATACAGGTCGTGACACACATTGGCAGCATGCCCACATTTAAACGGTGCAAGCAAAAATGGCATTTCCTCGTATTATTAATCGGGGAATTATGTTTAACCCGTGCTCTTATTTCCCCGTACTCAAAAGCCGGTTCCAATTCGTATTTTTCCAACTCCGGAGTTCCTTCGGTGTAATATTCTCCCCAGTCAAAGGTTCTCGCTCCATAAGGACAGGCTGAAATACAATAACGGCAACCGATGCACTTGTCATAATCGATCACGACAATTCCGTCTTTTTGTTTGTAAGTTGCTGCCAGCGGACAGACTTTGGTACACGGGGGATTCGTGCAGTGCATGCAGGGACGCGGTAAAAAACGGCGGGAAACATTGGGAAATGTTCCATACTCTTCCTCGATGACCGGCCGGTAAACGACTCCGGGCGGCAATTTGTTTTCAGCCTTGCAGGCTACGGTACAAGATGAACAGCCGACACACTTGCGCTGATCAATCACCATGGCCCACTGTCTTTGTTCGACAGGCTTTTGCAACGCTTTATACAGTTCCCGTTGCATCCGCAAAACGAGCTGATCCTGAGGAATTTGCTTGGCTAACAGTGCAGGTGATTGCGCTTGCTGGGTATTGGACGGTTCAGCCTGAACTAGGCCTGCTGATGCCGATACAACAGCGACTCCCGCTGCCAGTCCAAGTGTGGCTTTAGCGAGATCGGAAACCAACTGTCGCCGTGACACTTTTTCTGAACCTTCCTCCTTGATAATTTTGGCCATCCCTTGTCCCTCCTATTTACAAAAAAAATCTGACTTTTACGAGATTAATTATAAACTTCACAAAGTCTTAACACATGAGGAAGTTCATTCAATTATTAAGGGCTGATATAGGTGTTTTTACCTATATCAGCCCTTGTTCCATTGCATAACGCACTAATTTTGACCGGCTGGTTGTTCCTAGTTTTTCTTTGATTCGAGTCTTATGATTTTCAACCGTTTTGACACTGATAATAAGTTTTTCAGCTATTTCTTGATTTGAGTATCCTAAAGCGACCAAACGGAGTATCTCTGTTTCCCTTGGTGTTAGTTCGACAAGATCCCGGGTCTTGACACTACCTACAGGATTCAGTGCCCTTGTCACAAGATAACGTTGCAGGCCGGTGTCAATATACACTTCTCCCCGGTATACCGCTTTGATCGCAGCCAAAAGTTCCTCATCCGCTGCCCGCTTGAGGACAAATCCATTGCCTCCTGCCGACAACACTTTTTCTAAAAATAAGACATCCTCATGCATGGTGAGAGCAAGGATACGTTGCTGAGGGTTAAGCTCTTTGATTTTCTTAATGGCCTCGATTCCATTAATGCCCGGTAAACTAAGATCCATAATGATGACATCAGGGAAGAGCCGGGTGGCTACCTCAATCGCCTCCTCACCCGTCGATGCTTCGGCAACGACTTCAATATCTCCCTTATCTTCGAGTACCAGTCGCAGTCCTTTGCGGATCACCTGGTGATCATCAACGAGCACTACCGTTATTTTCTCCATACGTTCGCACTCCCCGGAACTTTAATATATATGGTCGTCCCTTGACCTGGCGCCGATTCAATCTGGGAAGTTCCACCAAAGGCCATCACTCTCTCCTGAATGCCAAACAAACCAAATTTATGGTTTTCCACTCTCTTTGCCATGATTTCCGGAACATTAAAGCCAATTCCATTATCCTCTATGGTGAGATTAATATCTCCCAGGTGCGAATTCAAGACAATACTCACTTGACTGGCCTTCGCGTGGCGGGCGACATTCGTGAGGACCTCCTGAACAATCCGGTAGAGAGAGCTTGCGTTTTCACCGGAAAGGCCCTGAGGAATGTGAGCAATGGTGACATCGACTTCAATCCCGAACCGCTTTTCGTATTCTTGGGCATAACGTTTGATTGCCTGGCCAAGTTCTCCCTCTTCCAGAACACAAGGCCGGAGTTCGGTCACAAGGCGGCGAATTCCATCAAATGTCTCATCCAGAAATTGCCGGACATCTGTCAAGCGAGTTTTCATTACCTCGAAACTTTGCGCTTCTTCCGCATATTTTAGACCGAGACGAAGAGAAGCCAGAGACTGGCTTGTCTCATCGTGGAGTTCCCGTGCCAGACGGAGCCGTTCCTTTTCTTGCAGACGCATAACCTTCTCGGCCAAACCACGGCGCATAATGCTAAGCTCTTCAATCTTGCGGGCAGATGCCTCCATGTTTTCAATCATTCCGTTAAATGCTTGGGTTAACTGCCCACCCTCATCCTGAATGCTCCACTCCGGCAAGCGATAGCTTAAATCACCCGCAGCGATAATTTTCGTCCCTTCCATCATTCTGCGATAGGGTGTAGCCAAAATCCACGAAAGCAGGTAGGCAAAAAAGATACCCAGCAATAAAACCGAAAAAGTCACCAGGATCAAGCCAGTTAACAGATTAGATTTGGCTTTAGTAATTCCCTTCACGGACATTCCAATGCGTACGGTTCCTAACTTCCCCCCGGAAATGGGTAAAGCGATATCGCGAATCAACCCTTCTTCGCTGTCAATCACACTGACATGATAAGGTTCACTGGCTCCGGCCTGGTTGGCACTTAACAGTCCACCCGGCAAAGCATTCCCGAAAGTATCCACCAAGACCTTTTCTTCGGGATCAACGATAAAAATATAGCGGATATTCTCATTGCTATTGCGGGCATCACGCACCAAAGTATAGAGTCTGAACAAGTCCCAACGGTAAATATATTCCGGACTGCGATCCGCAATATACGTTGCAGTTGATATTCCCTGGGCGTCCAACTGCTCATTCAAAAATGGACCAATACTGCGTTCCGTTTGAAAAAGGGCAGCCGCGGCCAAAGTCAGAAGCAAACCGACGACCAGACCCATGATTTTCGCTCGCAAGCTAACGCCCAACACCCGGGTTAATATTCTTTGCAGGACTAATTTCATAGGTTCACTCCTTACTCAACTCAACTCGCTCATTAGTCCTTAATCAGTCAACCAGGCGCCTGACTGAGTCATATAGGCTGTCTTCCAACAACTCAAACCGGTCATACCCAGCCGTTTGCAAGGCCTCCTGTCCCGCAACATCCTTCTCCATGCCGAGCAAAGTGGTCTGTACAGCATTAAAAGTCTGTTCGTCCAGTCTGGGGCTGGCCACGACGGGATTGTTCCCATACTCAGGCGAGGTATCAATAATCCGGATCGTATTTGCCAATTGAGGAGACTTAGCCAAGGTTGAGGTGAGAGTATAATTGTCCACCGCCGCTG
>DAHVVW010000263.1 GCA_027357125.1 Clostridiales bacterium | reverse complement strand
CTGGCTGGAGCTTGTTTTTATGCTCGCAGGGCTGGCCTTCGGAGGAGCCTACTTGGTAATGACCTTGAAGAAGTTTGGGATGACTGACGGTGAAAAGTAGGGTTATTGCTTTTTGGAGCGGGTCGGCTCTGATTCTCACAGGGGTTTCCGTGAGCGGCAGCTTGGTTTTACTGGGCGCGCTCCTGGGATATACCGTTGGGTTTTTCCTGACTAGGTGGCTTCACCGTGATACTTTAATAAGTTCAGAACTGGACGCGATCACGGCCATGAAAAGGATGCGCCTGGGTTTTTTTGCGCGTTTGGGGACGGTTACCTTGGTGATGACGGGAGTGGCTCGCTTCCAGCCGGGGTGGCTGCTGAGTCTGGCAGCGGGAATCGCTGCCGGGGTTCTGATTTCAATGTCGGTTTCAATTGTTTCCAAGATTAGAGAGGGAAAGGAGGGATAGGAAGTGCATGAAGAATTAGTACGTTGGCATGTGTTTGGCATGAGTCTTCACGCCAAAACGCTTGTCATGACCTGGATTGTGATGGCTCTCATTATCATTTTTGCTCTGCTCGGCGTGCGCAAGCTGTCGAGCCGGACACCGGGGAAAATGCAGAATGTCCTGGAATGGGTGTTTGATTTTGTAAGCAAGCTTATCTCCGATAATATGGAATACGAGAAAGGGCGCCCGTTGCTGAATTACTTAGTTACCCTGATTATGTTCGTCTTTTTTTCCAACATGCTTGGACTTGTGCCTAACCTTACGTTCAACTTGTTTGAACATTTCCATGTTGAGTTTGCAGAGCTAAATAAGATTTTTGAAGGGCCTTCGTTCATGTCGCCCACGGCCGATATTAATACCACGCTGGCCTTGGCCTTGCTCACAATCATTTTGGTAATTGCCATGGGGATAAAGCACCACGGAGCCCGGTATTTTCACCATTTCATTGAGCCATACCCGGTTTTTTTGCCGATTCACATTATTGACATGGCATCTAAGCCGATGACGCTGGGCTTCCGTCTTTTTGGCAATATTTTTGCCGGTGAGATTCTGATCAAAGTTATCCTAATGCTCCCGGGGATATATGTCTTGCCCGGAATCCTGCCGGATGTGATCTGGCTCGGGTTTAGTATTTTCGTAGGGGTGATCCAGTCTTTTGTGTTTACGGTGCTGACCATTGCTTATGTCGCCCAGGCTGTCGCGGCCGGGGAGCACTAAAATGTCTAATTTCAGTGCCGCCTCTGCGCACTGAGGGAATAATACAATAAAATTTTAGGGGAATAAGGAAAGGAGGAAACTCTGGTGGATGTATCTGCTGCAGCTGCACTCGGTGCAGGAATCGCTGCCGGTTTGGCAGCCCTCGGAGCTTCGCTTGGTAACGGAAATGTCATTTCGAAAACGGTGGAAGGTATTGCCCGGCAGCCGGAGGCTAAAAGTTCGCTGCAAGCCACCATGTTTATCGGTGTTGGCTTGATCGAGGCTCTGCCACTGCTTACATGGGTTGTTGCCCTTCTTCTCATGTTCACGAAGTAAGTCTGAGACGGGCTTGAAGCCCGCAGGCACCAAGGGGGGGACGGCAGTTCCCCCTTGAAAAAATTCCCTGTGTTAACAGACTTGAGAGGGGGGTAACCGGTGAATCCCATTGACATTGATCTTACGCTTCTTGTCCAGGTCTTATCGTTTCTGCTCTTAGTATTTGTGCTAAGCAAGATCGCTTGGAAACCACTGATGAAGATAATGGATGACAGGCGCAAGTTTATTGCAGACAGCTTGGCCCAGGCAGAGAAGGAACGTGAGCAAGCAGAGCAAATTAAACGTGAATATCTGGAAGAAATGCGGCAAGCCCGCCAGGAGGCCCAGGAGGTTATCGCCAAAGCGACTAAACTGAGTGAAGAGCGGGCCAGTGAGATATTAGCCCAGGCGCGCGCCGAGGCGGAGAAGATGAAACAGGCCGCCTTAGTGGATATTGAAAGGGAAAGGGACAGGGCTATTGCCGATGTTCAAGCCCAAGTGTCCGATATGTCTGTGGCTGTCGCCGAGAAAATCATCCGCCAGAAACTTGATCTGCGCGGCCAGGAACAGCTGATTGAGCAATTCATTCAAGAGGTAGGGGATATGCCATGTTAAGCGGAGCGTTGGCCCGCCGGTATGCCCAAGCCCTGTTTGAACTCGGCGTGGAGGCATCCTCTTTGGATCAGATTCAAGGGGAACTACTGGGGCTGACAGAGCTGGTACGCACTTATGACGAAGTAGGACAGGTTCTGTACCATCCTCATATTTCCCTGACGGAGAAGAAATCTCTCATGGACAAGCTGATGGGAGATCAGGTCGGGGAGACCGTACGCAATTTTTTGTATTTGCTTATTGACCGCAGGCGGCAGAATTTATTGCCGCTCATTGCGCGTGAATTTACCCAATTGGCAGATGACAAGCGTCAAGTGATTGAGGCCAAAATTGCCAGTGCCGTATCCTTAACGCCCAGCCAAGAGGAACGCTTACAACGGGAACTCAGCCGTTTGACCGGGAAAGATGTCCGCCTGAAAAGTGAACTTAGGCCTGAACTGATCGGGGGACTTTTGGTCCAAGTGGGGGACCGGGTATTTGACGGTTCGGTTGCCCATTCCCTCGAGCGCATGCGGGAAGAACTGCGCAAGACTCCGGAGAAAGAACCTCAGGGAATAGGGGTGAGATAACAGGATGAATTTACGTCCAGAAGAGATAAGTTCGATTATTAAGCAGCAAATCGAACGCTACAAAGATACGATGGAAGTTGTAGATGTGGGTACTGTTATCCAAGTTGGAGACGGGATCGCCCGTATTTACGGCTTGGAGAAAGCCATGGCCGGGGAACTCTTGGAGTTTCCCGGAGGGGTTTACGGCATGGCCATGAACCTCGAAGAGGACAACATCGGGTGCGTTATTCTTGGTTCGTTTAGGGAAATTAAAGAAGGGGACCAAGTTAAGCGCACGGGCAGGATCGTGGAAGTCCCGGTCGGTGAGGCTTTGATTGGCAGGGTTGTAAACTCTCTGGGCCAGCCAATTGACGGCAAAGGGGAAATCAAAGCGGATAAATTCCGCCCGATCGAGTCTATGGCACCCGGGGTTGTTGCGCGTAAATCTGTGCACGAGCCTCTGCAGACAGGGCTTAAGTCCATTGACTCCATGGTTCCAATCGGTCGCGGCCAGCGCGAGCTGATCATCGGAGACCGCCAGACCGGAAAAACCGCCCTCGCAATTGACACGATCATTAACCAAAAAGGGCAAGACGTGATCTGTATTTATGTGGCGATCGGCCAAAAAGCATCAACGGTGGCCGGAGTGGTGAAGACCCTTGAAGACCACGGTGCGCTGGGATACTCGATCGTGGTCGCGGCTACAGCTTCTGAGCCTGCGCCCATGCTCTATATCGCTCCGTATTCCGGGTGCGCTATGGGCGAAGAATTTATGTATAATGGCAAGCACGTCTTGATTATTTATGACGACCTGTCCAAACAAGCCGTTGCTTATCGCGAAGTTTCCTTGCTACTCCGGCGTCCGCCCGGTCGTGAAGCGTATCCAGGGGATGTTTTCTATCTCCACTCCCGTTTGCTGGAGCGGGCTGCCAAGCTCTCTCCTGAGATGGGCGGCGGGTCAATGACTGCACTTCCGATCATTGAGACCCAGGCGGGTGACGTATCCGCATATATTCCAACGAACGTTATTTCCATTACGGACGGCCAGATCTTCCTTGAGTCCGACCTTTTCTACTCTGGATTCAGGCC
>DAHVVW010000262.1 GCA_027357125.1 Clostridiales bacterium | reverse complement strand
AAGTGCGCATTAGATTTGGGGGAAGGGACAAATGTTAAGCCAAGTCCCGCTCGCTAAAGTTTTATCAGCGGTGTTTGAATCCATCCACGAGGGAATTATTGTCACTGATAACACGGGCAAAATTATTTTCTATAACTCAGAGTTGGGCAAGTTAGAAGGTCTTGAGCCGCTGAGTGTAATCGGGAAGCACCTGACAGAGGTTTATGATGCTGTCACCTTTGACACGAGCGAACACCTGAGCGTAACCCAGAGCGGTCAGCCTGTTCTGGAAAAGAGAAAAACGTATTTTACGGCTAATGGCAAAGAAATCACTATCGTTGCTAGCACCTTTCCGGTTTATGATGAAGGCAAGGTCGTGGCAGCATATTCTGTCTGTCGGGATATTACCAAATTTAAAGAGCTGCTGGCGAAAACAATGCAGCTTCAGGACCAGATCGGGCAGGAACAGGAGTATGTGGGCAGCAATGGCACCCGCTATTCTTTCGACTCGATGATCTTTGCCAGCTCGGGGATGCAAAACCTAATTAATTCTGCCAAAAAAGCGGCCGAAGCAGACGGCTCCCTGCTCATTTTCGGAGAAACAGGTACAGGTAAAGAACTGTTAGTGCAGGCAATTCATAACTACAGCAGCCGCAAAGACGAGCCGTTTGTGGCCATCAACTGTGCCGCCATTCCGGAAACCCTGTTAGAGAGCATCCTTTTCGGTACGGTCAAAGGAGCTTTTACCGGAGCGGTGGATGGCAAAGGCCTGTTTGAACAAGCCGGAAAAGGGACTCTCTTTTTAGATGAATTAAACTCCATGAGTATAAGTCTGCAGGCCAAACTCCTACGCGTGCTGCAGGAGAAGTCTGTGCGCCGGGTGGGAGGAACCGCGGAGATCCCGGTGCGCTGCCGGGTTATCAGTTCAACCAATGTGGAACCGTGGGAATCCATTAATACCGGGAGTTTACGCAAAGACCTTTTTTACCGCTTGGCGGTGATTTCACTTTATATTCCCCCGCTACGGGAACGGGAAGAAGATATAGGGGCTTTGCTAACGTATTTCCTGCATAAGTTTCAAAGAATTTACGGTGGGAAAGAGGTACGGGTCTCCTCAGAGCTAAAGGAAGCTTTCTTGCACTACTCGTGGCCTGGTAATGTACGCGAACTTGAGCATGTTATCGAGAGTGCTGTCAATATGCTCGACGGGGGTCAGATTATTAGGGTAGAACACCTTCCCCCGTATCTGAAAACCAGGTTTGTCAGTCAGGATGCTGCTTTACAAGGGAATATTGTTAAAGCAGAGGGTACACTTGCCCAGATTCTGCGCGATGCTGAAAAACAAGTGCTGACCGAAGCTTTGAGAGCACACGGGGGCAATATTACCAAAGCTGCTGAGTCTTTAGGAATTGCCCGCCAGAATTTGCAGTACCGCATTCGCAAATTGGGAATCGAACAAATGGGGTAGCAAAACTTTTTGGCAGTGACAGAAAATTTTGCAGCACAGCCGAAAAACGGGCTAATTCAAGGCTTAGCCCGTTTTTCTTTTGTCTGAGGAGCAAAGAAAATATGCACTGCGTTTTTCCGGGGTGCTTAAGCTGCAACCTTTGCAATTGTCTGAAAGTTGGTACGGATTTTGCATAAAATTATTTTTCAAAGTGAGGTGGGATTGTGGACATCAACTTAGTGGATTTTTTTCAGCGCAATACCAAGACAATCATGGAGTATACCGAAAATCACTTCACTCTGGTATTGTCAGCCGTAGTAATCTCACTACTTATCTGGGTTCCGGTTGGACTTTTGCTCACGAAAAATGATAAGTGGGCGGCGCGGGTAATGGCTTTAGCCAATACGATTTTTTGCATACCGAGCTTGTCTTTGTTTGCGATCATGGTGACAATTCCGGCTTTGGGTTTAGGCAGGAAATCCGCTCTCTTGGCTCTGGTGCTGTATGCGATGATGCCTCTCATCCGTAATGTTTATGATGGAGTGAAAAATGTCGATCGCGATGTCATCGAAGCAGCTCAGGGGATGGGCATGAGTTCTGGCCGCATCATGCGGGAAATCCAACTGCCCTTGGGTTTGCCCGTTATTTTTGCCGGTTTTCGGATTACGGTGGTTATGACTACCGGGATCGCTGCGATTGCTACTTATATCGGAGAACGCAACCTCGGTCGTTTCATCCAGGAAGGGCTCGTCAGATCGAACACTTCGATGATTATTATGGGCGCTCTTATCATCTCGATCATTGCCATTGCCTTGGACACTATTCTGGGGGCGGTTGAGAAAATGGTCATCCCCAAGGGAATGAAAGTTCGTCGCTAAAATTACAGCAACACCAGCGGATGAAGAAAGGCAGGATAATTAGACCTGCCACGCGCTAGCTAAACACTCGTTAGAGGGGGATGCCCAATGATTGAGCTTAAAAATGTTACTAAACAATATACAGGTCAACCCCATCCGGCGGTTGCTGACCTTACTCTTTCTGTACCCGAAGGGGAAATATGCGTGCTTGTCGGTCCCTCAGGCTGTGGCAAAAGCACGACCCTACGTATGATTAACCGTATGATCGAACCTACGGCCGGCAGGATTATCATTGATGGCAAGAGTGTGATGGATAATGATCCTGATCATCTGCGCATGGGCATCGGGTATGTGATTCAGCAAATCGGACTTTTGCCTCATCGCACGATTGCGGAAAATATTGCAATTGTACCCCGCCTCTATAAGTGGCCTAAAGACAGGATCGTGAAGCGGGTGGATGAGCTTCTGGTGATGATGGGCTTAGACCCGGAAAAGACCAAGAACAAGTACCCGTCCCAGCTCAGCGGCGGCCAGATGCAAAGAGTCGGGGTTGCGCGCGCGATGGCGGTTGACCCCCCGATTATGTTGATGGATGAGCCTTTTGGAGCGGTTGACCCCATAGCCCGTACCCATTTGCAGGACGAGTTTCTGCGTTTGCAAAAGGAAATCCGGAAAACGATTGTGTTCGTGACCCACGATATTAACGAAGCCATTAAAATGGGGGATAAAATTGCGATCTTCGGGGAAGGGAAACTCGTGCAGTTTGGCACCCCGGAAGAAGTGCTGACTAATCCGGTCAATGAATTCGTGGAGAATTTCATTGGATATGATAGGATTGTGAAGAAGCTTTTTCTCTACCGTGTGGAGGAAGCGGCCCGCCGGGATGTCTGTGGGGTGCGCCCGAGCGAACTGGAAAATGCCCTGAGCAAGATGCAGGCTGAACACGCGGAAGTGGCTTTCCTTCTTGATGAAGAGGACAAGCCCTACGGTTATTTGACTCGGGAGGAAATGGAACGAGGAGAAGCTCCGCGTGATGCCGAAGGCTTGCAGGCGCTCGGAGCGCGGCGGAGCAAAGCTCTGGTCCAAACCGCCACTCCCTTGCCGGATGCCTTGTCCGTGATGCTTGAATATGACTGTGACTATCTGGGAGTGCTGAATGAGGGCAAGCTCTGGGGGATGATGTCATTTAAAGATATCCGCAGGCATGTTTACCGGAGAGAGGGTGAGTAAATGAAGCTGACATGGGAACGCTTTCAGATTGCCCTTTTTGAGAAAGCACCGGAAGCTTTGCTGACTCATCTTTTGATCGTTTTGATTACGGTGGCTTTAGCGATCATCATTTCTGTTCCTTTGGGGATTTTGTTAACAAGGCCGAAATACCGGAAGTTCGGGGTATTTGCCCTCAATATCTTAAACATCCTGAATGCGATTCCGGGTATGGCTGTGATCGCTCTGGCCCTCCCGATTTTAGGGTTGGGGCTTAAACCGGCA
>DAHVVW010000261.1 GCA_027357125.1 Clostridiales bacterium | reverse complement strand
CCGGATCTGTACCACTCGGACAGTATTCCGCCCTAGGTACACTTTCGCTCATAGTCAGGCTGTTTACGGCAGCCCGGTAGAAACTTGCAGACCATATCTCTGCGACTATATGAACCTTAATTTAGTTTTTTTGCGTTAATTACATTGTACAAGAGCACATGTAAAAGGTCAATAAAAAGTCGAACGTTATTTACATCTCCATAAATAACGTTCGAAAACTACCCTTACAGCAAAAACCGCCCGCTTTCAGCGTTTAATTTTTCCATAAGTTTTCTTAGTTCAAGCGCACTTTCACTGACAGTTTGGGCGGAAGAGCTCATTTCCTCAGTAGAAGCTGCGATCTCTTCGGAAGAAGCAGCATTCTCCTCTGAGATAGCAGCGATACTCCCCATCCCGTCGCTCACCTGCTGAACCTGGTCGCTGATTAACTTTGCTTGCTCCTCAACATTACCCAATAGGGTCATGACATTGCCCGAGCCTTCGGCGATGCGGTTAAACTGAGCCTGAGCCTGAGTGCTGACTTGAGCCTGCTCGGCTACGAGCTTGTTCACGTGGCTGGTGGCCTGCACGGCCGCTGCGACATCAGCTGTCACTTCATTGATTAAGCGGGCGATTTCACTGGCCTGGGTACTGGAGGCTTCAGCCAATTTACGCACCTCATCTGCCACGACCGCAAACCCTCTGCCTGCCTCCCCGGCACGCGCTGCCTCAATGGCGGCGTTTAAGGCCAGGAGATTGGTTTGCTCCGCAATCTGGGCGATCACGGTGGTGATCCCGCTGATATCTTTGGCCTGGGCCGTAAGCCGGTCCATAGCCGCTTGCACAAGCTGGGATTTCGTATTGGTCTGTTCGATGCTGCCGGTTAAATCCGCCATGATAGCAGCGCCTTGCTGTGTCTGTACCACCGTTTCATTCGTGGTTGCAGCCATCACTTCTACATTTTGTACCAGCGCTGCGAATTCTGTAACCGAATTTGCCTGGGCCATGTTTACTTCCCCCACTGTGTTCGCTGTTTCCTGGGTGCTTGTCGACATTTGCCCGATGGTGTCTTCCAGAACGCCATTCTTGCTAACCATCCCTTTCTTCTTCCCCAAATCGTCTCTCGTTCACAATAATATGTGAAGTTTTAGCATATTTCAACGGAATATTTTCCATATAGTCGTTGTATACACATAAATCGGGAAAATTCGGGACTTTAGTCCTAATGCGTTAGGACTAAAGTGCTAGCGTGTGAAAGGCTTATTTACACGGACATATACTAAAGCATAAAAAGAAACCTGCAAAGCCCTGTAAAAATCAAAGCTTTGCAGGTTCTATATTTGCTATTCCCACTCAATTGTGCCCGGCGGTTTAGACGTAATATCGTAAACAACCCGGTTGACCCCGCGCACTTCGTTCACAATCCTAGTCGAGATACGCTCCATCACGTCATAAGGCAGCCTGGCCCAATCTGCAGTCATGGCATCATCACTGGTCACTGCCCTGACCACAATCGGGTAAGCATAGGTGCGCCCGTCTCCCATAACTCCGACACTGCGGATGGAAGGGAGCACCGCAAAAGTCTGCCATAACTCACGGTAGAGGTTAGCCTGACGTACCTCTTCCAGGACAATAGCATCGGCTTCACGCAGAATTTCCAACTTTTCTTCCGTTACTTCGCCCAGTATCCGGATCGCCAGCCCCGGTCCGGGGAAAGGTTGGCGCCAGACGATTTCCTCCGGCAGGCCCAGTTCCCGGCCAACTTCCCGCACCTCATCCTTAAAGAGCATGCGTAATGGTTCAATCAGTTCAAACTGCATATCTTCCGGAAGCCCGCCCACATTGTGGTGAGTTTTGATTGTTTCTGCCGTATCTGTCCCGCTTTCCACCACGTCCGGGTAAAGAGTACCCTGTACTAAAAAATCCACTTGCCCCAGTTTGCGGGCCTCATCTTCAAAAAGCCGGATAAATTCATTCCCGATCGTTTTACGCTTCATTTCCGGGTCAGACATGCCAACCATTTTACCAAGGAAGCGTTCACTGGCATTAACAAAAATTAAGTTGAGATGGAACTGTTCCGTGAATATTTTTTTAACCTGGATCGCCTCATCTTTACGCATAAAGCCGTGATCGACAAAAACACAAGTTAGCTTGTCCCCGACTGCCTGATGGAGCAAAACTGCAGCTACAGAGGAATCCACCCCGCCGCTCAAAGCACACAAGACCCGCCCAGTCCCCACCCGTGCCCGGATGTCCGCGATTTGGCCTTCAATAAAGGACTCCATCGTCCACTCCCCTTGACAACCACAAATATCAAAAAGGAATTGTTCAAGCATTTTCTGCCCTTCCGGAGTGTGTTTGACTTCAGGGTGGTACTGAACTCCGTAAAAGTGCCGTTTTTCATCCATAATCGCTGCCACCGGAGTATGTTCAGTGCGAGCCGCCACCGTAAAACCTTGAGGCAGATCTCTTACTGCATCCCCATGGCTCATCCAGCACTGTCTTTCCCCTTCAAGGCTCTGCCAGATCCCTCTTCCCTGTTCCACCCTAAGCATGGTTTTACCATATTCGCGCACCTCTGGGTGTTCCACTTTCCCACCAAGCTGGACGGTCATAAGCTGCATCCCATAGCAGATTCCCAAGATCGGAATCCCCAGTTCATAAATAGCGGGGTCAACCATGGGAGCGCCTTCTTGATTGACACTCGCGGGTCCGCCGGAGAAAATGATGCCTTTGGGGTTTCTCCTTGTGATCTCCTCGATTGAAGTCTTATACGAAATCATCTCCGAATACACATGGGCTTCCCGCACCCGGCGCGCAATCAACTGATTATATTGGCCGCCAAAATCGAGAACGAGCACTAATTCCAACTTAATCACCATTCCTTAAAGAAACGCCTGACCGCACACCGGCTCAGGCGTAACATTATCTAACGCTCTAAAAAAAAGGGGTAACCACAATTTATGGACTAATTATAGGCTGTGGGACTGAGGACTCCAACATAAGGCAAATTGCGGTACTGCTCATTGTAATCAAGCCCATAACCCACCACGAACTCATCCGGAATCTCGAAACCTTTGTAATCCGGAACGACCTCTACTTTGCGCCTGCCGGGCTTGTCCAAAAGAGTAATAATTTTGACGCTTAAAGGATTTCGTCCTGAGAGGTTTTCCTTCAAATATTTGAGCGTAAGTCCGGTATCAACAATATCTTCGCAGATAAGAATATGTATGTCTTCCACACTGCGCTCCAGGTCTTTCAAAATCCGCACAACTCCCGAGGATTGAGTTGAAGCGCCGTAACTGGACACCGCCATAAAATCATAGGACAAGGGGATTTTTATCTCCCGAATGAGATCAGTCATGAAAAGCACCGCACCTTTAAGAATTCCGAGAACTAAAAGATTTTTTCCCGCATAATCCCGCGAAACCTCGACACCTAACTCCGCGATCCGGGCTTTCAACTGCTCTTCCGTAAGCAACACTCTCGCTATATTTTCTTCCAACATTCCCACCTCCGGCTCATTCTTCTGATATGACCCAAATTATAACAGAGGGTTGTTTTTCCTGTCAAACCGCCCGGAAAAACCGGGTAGAAAATCAACAGAGACTAAGCACACAGCCTAGCCTCTGTCAAATCAATGATTTAATTCATTTTCTAAAGTAAACTTGGCATGCGCCTGTTAGACCGTGAAGGGCTAACGGGCGCATGCCTTAGTTGCACTTATGCGCCCTGAAAGTTATACTTTCTGATTAGCCAAGGATAAACTCCATGGGACTAACTAATTTTCTGCATACTTCCTGAGATGTTC
>DAHVVW010000260.1 GCA_027357125.1 Clostridiales bacterium | reverse complement strand
TAAAGCTGTGCACAAAGGGGTGACTCCGGCGCAGATGGCTGCCGCCGGACAAAAAGTCAAGGCCAACGGCCTCACTCTCTCCTGCACAGTGATTACCGGGCTTGGAGGCAAGGAATTCTCCGCAGAGCATGCCCGCGAAACCGCCAAAGTGATAAGCACTATCAACCCTGACTTTCTGGCACCATTAACCCTAATGGTGGAACCGGAGGCACCAATCGCCCGTACGCTTAAAGAAGGAGCCTTAACCCTCTTAACCCCACTTGAATCTCTGGCTGAAATTCATACCTTCGTGCAAAACCTCGAACTAACCGACTGCACCTTCCGCAGTAATCATGCTTCCAACTACCTTCCCCTCAAAGCTCACCTGCCCGAAGAGAAGGAACAGCTTCTGCGTACAATCGAGGACATTCTTAACCATAACCGAACGGAAGTATTACGTCCGGAAAGCTTGAGAGCACTCTAACCCTCTATAGAAAAAAGCGCACCCGTAGGCACGCTCTCACACCGAATCAGCACTCATCATTTAGTTAGGGTCAGATGCGTTTATTCCCGCCTAGCTCCGCGCTACCTGCGGCAGATCTTCTTCTCCTGTTGCCGCTCCATTAACAATCCGATTTCTTAATTCTGCTATCATCGCGGGGACATTGATCTGCATCGGACATCTTTCCATACAGCGCCCACAGCGCAAACAGGTATAGACCAGCGGAGCCGCTTTTTCTAACCCTCCGGAGACAAAGGCCGTCCAGACGGCACCGATCCCACTCAGGTAGGTGTGTCCGAAATGACCGGCTGTGACTTGAAACACCGGACACTCGTACATACAGCCCCCGCAGCGCAAGCAGTGCAAGGCCTGAGTAAACTTTTCATCCCCAGCCATCTCACTGCGTCCGTTGTCGACAAAGATCACATAAAACTCCCGCGGTCCATGAGCTCCGTAGGTTGTGACCTTTTCAATATCGCCCGTCTTGCTTGGACCGCTGACAATGTTGACATAACCAGGCACACCGTACTGGGCGTAGCGCCAGGTTACTTCAGCTGTTTTCATCGCTTCCTGGAAAGTGGGCACTATTTTTTCAACCCCCACCATCACAAGATGCACAGGCGGAGCACCACTGGCCAGCCTAACGTTGCCCTCATTTTCGATAATAACCACAGCCCCGGTATCGGCTGCTACGACGTTAGCGCCGCTGATCCCCACGTGGGCACTGAAATACTTCTCGCGCAGGAATTCCCGGACTATTCCCACTTCCTCGGCAATATCAGGGGGAACTTCTTTATTAAAAAACTTACTGAAAATTTCTGCTACCTGCTCCCTAGGCACATGTATCGCAGGGGAGAGAATATGCATGGGACGGTCATGCTTAAGCTGAAGAATGAACTCCCCTAAATCCGTTTCCCAAACCTCATTCCCTTTCCCTTCCAAATACTCGCGCAGGTGCAATTCCTCTCCGAGCATGCTCTTGCCTTTAACAACTGTTTTGCCAGTTCCAATAATCCCTGCGGCAATTTCCAGAGCCTGCTGCTGATCTTTGGCGTAAAAGGCTTTTCCTTTATTGCGCTCGACTGAAGCCATGGCTTGAGCGAGAAGCTCGGAATTATTAGCCATCGAGTGTGTCTTGATCTCCCGGACTTCTGCTGCTAATTCAGGGGTATGGGGAAATCGTTCGAGCGTTTCCGCGACTGTACTACGGTAGGCTTTAACCGCTCTTGTAATAGCTGTATTGATATTCTGATCCTTACTGGCCTTATTCAAGTTCTTAGTATAGTCATTAAATTCGCTCTGCAAATCAATTTTCATTCTTTAACCCCCCTATAGAGGAATTCGATTAAGTCCTCAATTGCTGTCTTACTCTCTTTTTCCTGAGCTCCTTCGAGGGCTGACAAGCAATAAGGGCAGGCTGTGAGAATAACTTCTGCTTCTGTTTGCTCAAGCTCGGCTACCCGGCGTCCGGCAATAGTATGGGATACCTCCGGGAACAGGAGCTTGCTTGGGCCGCCGCAACAAGTGGTCCATTTCCCCCGCCACTGAGCCTCACGTACCTGAACCCCTACAGCCCCCAAAATATCCCTTATTTCCTGTTCAATATCGAGCTCACGGGCCAAGCGGCAGGAGTCGTGAATGACGACCGATTTATTGAAATTTAGGGGTGGGAGTTTGTGCCTTTGTTCCCAAACCATCTCAACAAAAGTTCGAACCTCCAACTTGAAATCCCCGAGAAGCTTAGGATACACAAACTTAAAGACCTCAGCCGCATGCGGAGAAAGACACACGATCGTCTTGGCTCCACTTTGCTTAATGACATTTGCCACCCGCGGTGCATACTCCTGCAGGTCCTGCCAGTACCCTAATTCATAAAGCAGTGCCCCACTGTACAACTCCTGCTCCCCGCCATAGCAAAGATTATATCCTAACTTTTGCAAGATAACAACCGCTTTATAGGAAACTGAGTTGTATCTCTCTTTGTCTTTAGCCAGCACCGACGCATACATTTTTTCGGCGCTGATACCAGCCTTGTTTAAGAGATTGCGCGCACCCATCATGAGGGAAAACCCTTTGCTTCCCTGATCGACATAGGTCATCGTTTTCACCAGGGAATCAATATACGGAAGAAGCTGGTACTCCCCTCCCGTGTAAAAGAGAACATCCCCCCGCGCGGGTAAATTTAATCCTTTGGCCCAGGAGGAGATTTCCGAACCTTTGAGGGCAAGGGGATTGCCATATTTAACGATATTGCCGCGAATGATTTCCAGTACCGGTGGCAACTTCATTTCAACTGCCATCAAGCCCACCTTCTTTCCATTTCTAATATATCTTTCTTGCTTCATCAGAACAGAGTCCGTTTAGGATAACGCATAAAATAACTTACCCTCTCATTAAAGCAAAAAAGCAGAAGGAAAGTAAACTATATTTGGTCATGTATTATGTATTCACTAGGAGCGCGCAAGCCGTAATATCTCCAAGACATCCTTCTTATTGAGCTTCATAAAGTTCCCTACCGGGCCGGAGTGTGTGCATTTAGCTGCCATTTCCTCAAGCCTGTCCTCCGGAACATCGAGTTCTGTCAGAGTAACCGGCAACCCGATTGTCCGGAAAAATTCAATCAAACGTTCAATTCCTTCCCAAGCCGTGCGTTCAGGCCATTCAAACGAATACTCTACATTCCAGACCCGCACCGCAAACTGGACAAAACGGTCAATGTTATCCTTAATCACGTATTTCATCCAAGACGGAAAAACAGTGGCCAGACCTGCACCGTGGGCCACGTCATAAATCCCGCTCAACTCGTGCTCAATCTCATGCGAAGCCCAGTCTCCTTCGCGCCCGGTGCTTAAGAGATCATTATGCGCGATTGTCCCTGCCCACATGATTTCCGCCCTGGCATCATAATTATCCGGCTCCTCTAACGCAATCCGCGCATTATAGATGACTGTTTTAAGAGTCGCCTCACACAGCCTATCCGTTAGATCCACATTCGTGACCTGAGTAAAGTATCTTTCCATTATATGAGCCATGATGTCCGCAACCCCGGCCGCCGTCTGATGAGGCGGTAAAGTGAACGTAAGTTCCGGGTTCATCAGGGCGAACCTGGGGCGGGTAATTTCTGCGCCAAGCCCCCTCTTTAACCAGCCATCCTCATTCGTTATGACTGAACTGTTGCTGGCCTCGCTCCCGGCAGCGGCAATCGTTAAGACTACTCCTACAGGCAGGGTTGCTTGGGGCCTGGCTTTACGTTCATAAAAATCCCAGACCTTGCCCTCATAGGGAACCCCGATGGCAATGGCTTTGGCTGAGTCAATCA
>DAHVVW010000025.1 GCA_027357125.1 Clostridiales bacterium | reverse complement strand
CCTTAGTCATTGGTGGGGGGTTGGCAGGCTTAAGTGCCGCTTTGGAGTTAAGAGCTAAGGGCTGGAATGTGACCATTGTCTCTAAAGGGAAAGTGGGGCAGAGCGGCAATACGATCATGACTCGCAACAGCATGGCGGCTGTGTTGGCTGAAGCCCCTAAGAGTGGCACAGTAAGGGAGCATGTGGAAGATACGTTGGCAGGTGGGGTATATCTTAATGATCCGAAGCTTGTCCGGAAATTAGCCGCCAAAGCAGAAGACGGGATAAAAAGCCTGGAGCGCTGGGGCGTGCCGTTTCTACGGCAGGACGGGCACATCTCGAGCAAAGGCTCGCCCGGACATGGCAGAGAGCGGATACTTACGGTCGACGCCAGGCATTTGCGTTCTACGCATAACGCAGGGCTGGCCTTAAGTCTGCCTTTGCTGGAGAAAGCCAAAGAAGCGGGGGTCACTTTACTCAATGGAATTCTGATCACAGGACTGTTGAAGAAGGATGGTACAGTTGGCGGCGCTTACGGTTTAGACCGAGGCAAGCCCCAAGTCTGGTTTTTTGAGTCCAGGGTGGTTATCTTGGCCAGTGGCGGAGTTGGGCAGTTATATCCTCTCACTACGAACGCCGGAGATGTGAGCGGGGACGGCTATGCTCTCGGGTATTTGGCAGGAGCCAAGGTGCGGGACATGGAATTTATCCAGTTTCATCCCACGGTTAGCATGGGGGCAAGTAAGGAAGTTTTATCGACCGCACCTTTCAGCGATGGGGCGGTGCTCAGAAACAAGCTAGGGGATGCTTTTATGACGCGCTATTCCCCGGAGGGTGATATGGCGACCCGGGATGTTATGGCCCGGGCTGTGTATGAGGAAATAAGGAGCGGCCGCGGGAGCGAGCACGGGGGTGTTTATGTAGACTTTAGCGAAGTCCCTCCTGCAAAGATGACAAGGGAATACGAACCGATTCAGCGGCGCTTAAATGGCAGCACGACCATAGAAGTCGGCACGGCCGCCCATTTCATGATGGGCGGAATCGTGATTGACGAATTCGGACGCACAGGAGCTTCCGGGCTTTATGCCTGCGGGGAGGTAACAGGCGGGGTCCACGGTGCCAACCGCCTGGCAGGGAATGCCCTAACCGAGGCCGTGGTTTTCGGGATCGAAGTTGGTCGGCATGCGGGGCGTGACCTGGATGATGCGTTAAAGACCTCTGCCCAAAGTTCATTGAAACTCGCAGATATCAAGCAGCTTTTAGCTGATGACGGGATTCATCTTCAGCATGACCTGCCTTGGGAAAAAGACAATCAAGCACATGATTTGCCTGGGGCCGACGGGAATGAAGCCCAGGAAATCAGGAATAGTGCTCAAGCTGGATATAGCCTTGAGGAGATAAAGAAAAAGCTGCGTTTTCTCATGGGGCTGAATGTCGGCATCGTGCGCAGCGGAGCCGGGCTGTCGCAGGCGATGGAAGAGCTGAGTAAATTTCAAGTATATCTCGAACAATACCGCTGCCATAGTTATACAGAATTGCTTGCTCACCACCAGTTAAAGCTGATGATTCTAACTGCTGTGCTGATAACACAGGCTGCCTGGCAGCGCCGGGACAGCTTAGGGGCTCATTACCGGAAGGCGGACTAGCGCAGTAGTCTGAGTTAGCACATCCCGGGTTGGTTGATGGATGCTCCCTCCACCAAAGCTCTTTGAGAAAAAAAGTTTTTATCGTAGTATTTTTGTAGGGATTGACTTCTAGCTAGATTAAATACTATAATAAAGACAAAGAAAATGATAACCGTTCTCACTTAATTAAATGTATACTTTTAGATAATTTCCTAGGACATACCGTTATTGCTTTATTTCCTTTTTGCTTAAATGATAATCGTTGTCACGTTTTGCCATTGGTGGGGCAAAGGAGGAGGATGGAAAATGACTCTCGATGGAGTGAAAAAGGGGCAGTCCTTTACAATTGCGCACATTCCTAATGATAAAGTACGAGCGCAGGCAATTCGTTTCGGTATTGCCGAAGGCGAGTGGCTGAGTTGCGAAGAGGTAGTGCCTGCGGGCCCGGTTGTAGTGCGCAAGAATCGACAGTTAATAGCACTTGGCAGACAGTTGGCTCGCGAAATTGGGGTTAGTCTGACCCAATAATCTGACGTAATAATTTGACAACTGGGGGATGATGAGAGATGTCACACTGTCATGGTTGCAGTTTGGACATAGAAGTTCCGGAAGGGGCGCGCAGGATCGTGTTGGCCGGTAATCCCAACGCCGGCAAGTCCGTGTTCTTTAACAGTTTAACAGGGATGTATGTAGATGTTTCGAACTATCCGGGTACTACTTTGGAGATTTCATCCGGGCACTTCCAAGGAGATGTTGTGATTGACACTCCTGGAGTTTATGGAATTTCATCATTTAATGATGAAGAAAGAGTAGCCAGGGATGTTATTTTAACGGCTGACATCGTCGTCAATGTAGTCAATGCTGTTTATCTGGAGAGGGACTTATTCTTAACGCAGCAGGTGATTGATACAGGCGTGCCTGTCATTGTGGCCTTGAACATGGTTGACGAGGCTGAAAGGCAAGGCTTAAAGATTGACTATGCCCTGCTGAGCAAATTGCTGGGAGTGCCGGTTATTCCGACTGTGGCGGTTGCCAAAAAGGGTATGGACGAATTAAAACAGAGCATTTTTCAGGCGCGAATTGGTAATTGTGAACCGGATTTGCGGCAGAAACTGGATGAATTTGCAGACCGCGTCGGGAGCCGGGGTGAAGCACTGCTTATACTTGAAGGGGATGTGGCGGTTGCAGAGCGTCACGGTCTTGAGCCCCTCAATTTCCGGGAAGAGATTTATCTGAAGAGGCGCAAACGCGTCAACGAGATCGTGGAATATGTGGTTAAGGAAGTTAACAATAAATCGGCGTGGGTCAACACTTTAAACCGCCTGATGATCCGGCCGCTTACCGGCATCCCCATTCTCATTGTAGCTTTATATCTGATGTATAAGTTGATTGGGGTGTTCGTAGCCGGGACAGTTGTCGGTTTTACGGAAGAAACAATCATGATCGGGCACGTGGAACCGTTTATCCGATCTGTGGTCGGTCATTTTGTGCAGCAAAGTTCGGCCTTAGGAACTATCTTAATCGGGGAATTCGGGTTATTTACCATGACTCTAACCTATGTTTTCGGTTTGCTCTTACCCTTGGTTGCCGGTTTTTATCTCTTTTTGTCCCTGTTTGAGGATTCCGGTTACCTGCCCAGGATCGCCACCCTAGTGGATCGGGTTTTAACTGGGATTGGCTTAAATGGGCGGGCAGTCATTCCGATGATTCTGGGGTTCGGATGTGTGACCATGGCTACGATCACGACCCGCTTGCTGGGCTCGGAACGGGAGAGGCGAATTGCCATTTTCTTGCTCGGCCTCGCGATACCGTGCTCCGCTCAGTTAGGTGTGATCGCAGGAATGTTGGCGACAGTCGGACCGCAGTTCGCCGCTCTCTATGTCATGATCATCTTAGGAGTTTTAGTCGCTGTCGGAACTTTAATGAACATTTTGCTCTCCGGCAAGTCTTCAGATTTGCTGATTGATTTGCCTCCCCTTAGAATACCGCGAATAAACAATGTCTTAACTAAGACTTGGATTAAATCTTACCAATTTGTCAAAGAGGCTTTGCCGCTTTTTGCTTTAGGCGCTTTAATTATCAGTGTTTTTCAGGTGACCGGGATTTTGGATTTCTTGCAAAATATGTTGGCTCCTCTTACCGTTAAATGGCTCAGTTTGCCGCGGGACGCATCCACGGCTTTTATCATGGGGATTGTGCGCCGGGACTTTGGGGCTGCCGGTCTGGCCGGGTTGCCGCTCACTCCGATTCAAACAATTGTGTCACTCGTAACCATTACTTTATTTGTTCCCTGCATTGCGTCAATTATGGTAATGTTTAAGGAACGCTCGAAACGGGAAGCTGCTGTGATGTGGCTCAGCACTTGGGTCATAGCTTTCCTGATCGGCGGGATCACAGCCCAGTCTGCCCGTATCATCGGTACGGACACACCACTGCAAATTGCCGGGATTATTGCGGTGTTCTGGGGGTTGATTCTGGTGGTAGTGTTTGCGGTTAAGATCCTCAAGAACAGAGTTTGGGGAGAACGCTCGGGGACTGGTGCCAAAGGGGTAGCCTAAGCTAAGTGGGTGGCCGGAAAAGGAGAAGAGGCGCTATGTTCAAACTAATACCGAAGATAATAGAACGCGCGAGACCGAAAACCGCATCGATAGTAAAGCCATCGGTCTGCTCAGTTGCGGCCGCAAGCTGTCCGCAGTGCGGTTATCCGCTCGATGGCCCGGCCATGAGTTGTCCGCGGTGCCGTCAGCCCATGGAGACCGGCTGTTCCGGTAGTTGCAGCAAGTGCAGCGCAGGGGGAAGTTCGTGCACTTCTTGTAAATAAGGCGTTACCTTTCCATAGGGTAGACCCTCATGCTGCCTCGGCAGCACCATTAGAGTTGATAATTTCTCACGAAGCCTATCAAGACCCGACAGAAGTTTATGCACTCGTGGCTCGTGCATCGTGCCTCGAACCTCGATTTTCAGGGTAGACTTTCCTGTTGACACTGTAAGGCTAATATAGGATAATTAATCAAAATTGAATAGGCGATAGAGGTGCGGTTTATGAAGAGTACACATCCCAAGCTCAGCCAGCGATGAGGGATGATGGAAAGGAATAGCCGCCGAAGTGAGGGTTTGAGGGCTGAAGAACTCTTGCTGGGCGTGGGTTGAATAAACACACGACTGTCATCCGAATAATCCGGATGGAGGGCTATTTGCATTGTTAGGGTAGGTCTGGTTTGGCTTTGCCTTTAAGCGGTTGCGAGTAGTTCGGAACCGCTTTTAAGTTTGTGTCCCATTGAGCACTGATTGGTACAGGTATTGTAATCAACGTAGTAATAATTGAGAAAAGGTTGGAGGAGCAAGAAGTGGCACAGAAAACATTGCCGTTTAGCAAAGAACAGTTAGAAGAGATGGTAGCGGAGTACGGGACTCCCTTTCACATTTATGATGAAAAAGCCATCCGGGAAAACGCCCGCAAGCTCGTAGCGGCTTTTACCTGGGCACCGGAATATAAGGAGTATTTTGCGGTCAAAGCAACACCGAATCCCTATATCTTAAATATCTTGCGCGAGGAAGGATTCGGGGCTGATTGCAGTTCGTTGGCGGAACTGATCCTGGCCGAAAAAGTGCACATCCTGGATGAGAATATCATGTTTACGTCTAACGATACTCCTGCTGATGAGTATCAAAAAGCGCGGGAGCTTGGTGCGATTATCAACCTAGATGACATCACCCATATAGATTACTTGGAAAAGCACACCGGCATCCCTGAGATCATTTCTTTCCGCTATAACCCCGGATCTTTACGCGCCGGGGGCAATGACATTATTGGCAAGCCCGAGGAGGCTAAGTACGGTCTTACAAAAGAACAGCTTTTTGAAGGTTATAAAGCGGCCCAAGCCAAAGGGGCACAGCGCTTTGGGCTGCACACGATGGTCATTTCCAACGAACTTGACCCCAACTACTTTATCGAGACTGCGAATATGATGTTTGACCTCGCGGTCGAGATTTATCAGACCTTAGGAATCAGAATTGAGCTTATCAATCTGGGCGGGGGAATCGGAATTCCCTACCGCCCGGAGCAGGAGCCTGTTGACATTGAGTATGTGGGCCGGGGAATTAAGGAAGCATACGAGAGCAAAATCGTGCCGGGCGGACTCCATCCCTTAAAGATTACAATGGAGAGCGGGCGTATGATTACCGGACCGTACGGATACCTGGTAGCTACAGTTATGCATAAGAAGGATATCTATAAAAATTATGTGGGTCTGGATGCCAGTATGGCCAATTTAATGCGTCCCGGTATCTACGGAGCTTATCACCATATCACAGTTGTCGGTAAAGAAAACGAACCCCTTGACCACATCTATGATGTCACAGGAGGCCTGTGCGAAAACAACGATAAATTTGCAGTCGACCGACCGCTCCCGCGCATCGACATCGGAGATATAGTGGTTATGCACGACACCGGCGCACATGGTCACGCCATGGGCTTCAACTACAACGGCAAACTGCGCTCAGCTGAACTCCTGCTCAAAGAGGACGGAAGCGTGGAACTGATCCGTCGCGCGGAAACCATCGAGGATTTGTTCGCTACCCTGGATTTTTCACGGCTGGAGAAGTAAACATTTTGGAATTAACTTAAAACCGCAGCTACCAGCTTAACAAAGTTGGTGGCTGCGGTTATTTCTTTGACGTCAGCCCAAGAATGGCATTACCCCAGAAAATATGATGACAGACTTGCTTATGGATGCCGCTTTGTTTCACGCGGAAGCGGATGTCAGGTGGCTCAGGCATGTGGAGGCTAAGATAGCGGCTTATTCCCGGAAGCCGAGTTGAATCAATAAACTCAAAGCCGCAAACTACTGGCTAAAGGTCGGTGTCTGCGGCTTTTTTTATACCATTCAGAAAGTATAAGTTTTCGGCGGGCACAAGTGCAACTAAGGCTTCCGCCTGCGCCTAAAGGCTAACAAGTGCGTTAGTCCTTCACGGACTAACGGGCGCAAGCCAAGTTTTCTTTACTTTAGAAAGCACTTCTTCAGGGTGTCAGGTAGACAAGAACCGTCCCCTTGTCTCGTCTCTTGTCCCCCCTTGTCTCCGTCCCTGTCTCACAAGGCGCGCGCAGAGGGAGGCCGAGCGCTTTTTTATGCTCGAAAAAGCAGGAAATAGACGGCTATCTGTTGAAATATTTATATAGCTAATTTGTTTTAGTGCCGGTTTCAGACATCTTACAAATCTGGTTTGGAGGATGCCTTATGCTAAGACGGGGAAGATTGGGCGCGGTATTCACGCTTATTCTTATGTTATTCATGAGCGGTATGCGCCCTTTTGTGACTCGGGCGTTCGGAGAAGAGTCCCTCAAACAAAATCCCCCGTTCGAGGTCATCAATCAAAAGCTGGAAGAAATTGCCCGGCAAAAAAATATCCCGAGTGTAATTCTGAAAGCAATTGCCTTCAAAGAAAGCAGTTGGAAACAGTGGACCAGCGAAGGCAAGGTAGTCTTAGGAGGCTCAGACCCGCATCCGGCAATCGGAATCATGCAGGTTGCGACTTATAATGATGCAGACACCTTAACAATCCAACGCTTAAAGGATGACCTTGATTTCAACATTGCCAAAGGCGCGGATCTCCTTAACGAGAAATGGAACATGGTGCCCAAGATAGGGGACGGGGACCGCAATAAGCTGGAAAATTGGTATTTCGCGGTGTGGGCGTATAACAGCTGGTCGGAGAAGAACAACCCGCGAGTCTTAGCTGTTTCTGCTGCCGCATCAGGAACCAGCCTGCCGGTGGGAAGCGGTACACTACCGGGAACTAATCTACCGTCCGGCTCCGGTTCTTCGCCGGTTGTTCAGGCTTACCAGGATAAAGTCTGGGCTTTAGCTGCCCAGCCGCAGGATTTCTTGTCGAGATTTATTAAGGCGGTTGAGATCACGAAGATTGACTCCGCGTTGCTGCCGCCGCAAGGGGTTCCTTCTGCTTCAGTAAGCTGGGACACACCGCAGCCCGTGCACGTGGGAGATCTCGCCCAGGCTGCCCAGGCTGTTCAGGTTAAGCGTTTTGCAGGCAGTGACCGCATTGACACTGCTGTCAGTCAGGCTTTAACAGGTTGGCCCCAGGGGGCAAGTTTTGTTGTCCTGGCGCGGGCGGATGACTTCCCGGATGCGCTGGCCGGGGTGCCACTGGCAGCAGAACTTGATGCTCCGGTGCTCTTGACTTCATCCGGTATTTTAGATAAGCGTGTTGCAAATGCCTTGCAGACCCTCAGTCCGCAAAAAGTGTACCTACTGGGAGGAGAAGGTGCTCTTTCCCCGAAAATAAGTTCACAACTGGAAACGATGGGTTGGGGTCAAGACCGGCAAGTACGCCTTACAGGAACGGACCGTTACGGGACGGCTGCCGCCATAAGCAAGGCGCTGAAGTCTCCTGCAAGATCAGTCGTTTTAACGACTGGGGAAAACTTCCCCGACGCCCTGAGCATTGCTGCCATAGCCGGCAGGGAAAAAATGCCGGTGCTTCTCGTCGGCAAATCTGAATTGCCCCAAGCCACGCTCGAGGCTTTGCAGAAGCTTAGCCCTACGACTATTTATCTAATTGGCGGGGAGAGCGTGGTTTCGGAAAAAGTATACACTCTGGCCCAAGAGTCCCTGAGGCTGCCCGTTGGCTCGATGATCCGGCTGGGGGGCGCTGACCGCTATGAAACCATGGCCAAAGTGGCTGAGTTTTTCAAAGTTGAAACCAACAAGCTAACCTTCGCTACCGGGGAGGACTACCCTGATGCGCTCTCAGGAGCAGCTTTCTCAGTACATCAAAATTCATCTTTAATACTGATTCCCCGCATATCTCTAACGCAGTATCCCAGTCTGAGCGCGCTGTTGTCTCAAAAACTGCAGGGAGCAAATTCAGCGTATATCTTTGGCGGGGAAGGTGCAATCTCCACAGACCGCGAACAGGAACTTTCTTCTTTAGGAAATAGAGCATGGGAGCCCCAGAGCTAGCACCTTAGGCAATGCAGGCACTGCATGTGCAGGCAAAAGCGTGTAAGGCAAGGGATGCAATGTATATGTCATGTATGTATAGTTGTAAAACTGCAAAAACTGTAGTAAACTGATGAACGGTAACGAAACCTGAGGAAAAGCGAGGAAGGGACTTTGCCCAATGCTATTACGTAAACGCACGCTCTTGCTTATGCTAGTTGATGCCTTGCTTGTCAACTTGGCGGCATTTGGCAGCTTTTACATTCGTTTTGAAGGAAACATATCGTCACAGGACTTTTTGATTTATTATCATACAGCATGGGCCGCCACTCTCTTGTACCTGGCGGTTTTCTATGTTTTTGGTCTCTATAACCGGCTGTGGCAGTATGCCAGTACCGGGGAATTAATGTCTATCATTTTTGCTGTTACCGTGGGCACCGGCGGGACTGTAGCTGTAGTTTATTTTTTTGCCCCGCTCCGCATCCCACACTCAGTGGCGGCCTTGCTCTGGTTCACCACGGTCTTCCTGATCGGGGGCTCGCGTTTTATATGGCGTATCCTGCAGGAAAACGTATTCACTCCTCATGTGCCAGGGTCGCAGAAGCAGGTTATCATCGTCGGCGCGGGCGATGCCGGAGTCATGGCGGCGCGCGAATTGAAAAACCGCAATTTCCGGGAAGGTCGCCCGGTTGGTTTTATCGATGACGCGGCCAAGAAGCAAAGACTCCAGTTAATGGGCATCCCGGTCTTAGGCACGCGCAAAGACATCCCGCGTATTGTCAAAGGACATAATATCGATGAAGTCATTATTGCCATGCCCTCCGCTTCCGGGGAAGCGGTGCGTGAAATCGTGCAGATCTGTGAGAAAACGGGTGTGGACCTAAGAATCATGCCCGGGGTTATTAACGTGCTCAGTGGGCAGGTGGATGCCCACCCGATCCGCGAAATTCAGGTTGAGGATTTGCTGGGGAGGGAACCGGTAGAGTTGGATCTTGACCAGGTTGCTGACTATTTAACCGGGGAAACAATCCTGGTAACAGGTGGCGGGGGCTCTATCGGCTCGGAAATCTGCCGCCAGGTTACGAAGTTTAACCCCAGCAAGCTCATTGTGGTCGGCCATGGAGAAAATAGCGTCTTTGATATCGAGCAGGAACTGCATACTGATTACCCGGGGCTTGAAGTCGTCACGGAAATTCTGGATATTAAAGACAGGGACAAAGTCCAGCTTGTATTTCAAAAGCACAGGCCGGGAGTGGTTTTCCATGCCGCTGCGCACAAGCATGTACCGCTGATGGAGCGCAATCCCGAAGAAGCACTTAAAAATAATATTGTAGGCAGCAAGAATTTGGCTGAAGCGGCAGATGCCGTGAAAGTGCAGACCTTCGTCTTAATTTCTACGGATAAAGCGGTCAATCCCACCAGTGTCATGGGTGCCACCAAACGGGTCGCAGAGATGATTATCCAGAGTATGGACAAGCATTCGGACACCCGCTATGTGGCTGTGCGCTTTGGCAATGTTCTAGGAAGCCGCGGCAGCGTAATCCCCACGTTTAAGAGGCAGATTGCCAAAGGCGGCCCGGTCACTGTGACGCACCCGGAGATGGTGAGGTACTTTATGACCATACCCGAAGCATCTCAGTTGGTTATCCAGGCCGGGGCCATGGCTGAAGGCGGAGAGATTTTTATCTTGGATATGGGCAAACCTGTAAAGATTGTTGACTTAGCGCGTGATTTGATTCGGCTTTCCGGGTTTGAACCTGAGGTGGATATTCAGATCAAGTTTACCGGGATCAGGCCGGGTGAAAAGCTGTATGAGGAACTGCTCACGTCTGAGGAGGGAACAACTGCCACTAAGCATAAGCGCATTTTTGTCGCCAAACCCAATTCAATTAATGAAGATAAGATTGAAGAATTGATTTATACCATACGCCAGCGTGGTTCTTATTTGAGCCGTGAAGACGTAGTCAAGCTTTTGCAGGGAGTTGTGCCGACCTTTCGCAAGCAGGCTCCAAAAGCCGTTGCCAATCAATAACAGGAGACAGGAGACAGGAGACAGAATGAGAGAACTACTTCCGTAGTATTCTGACTACTGACTACTGACTCCTGAATACCTAAATATAGGGGGAAATTTGCATGCTGACAGTCAAACAAGTCATTACAGACCAAGATGCACAGGCTAGGGCTCTCAAACATAAGATTGAAAGCCATCAAGCACAGGTGGGAGTTATCGGGTTAGGTTACGTCGGACTGCCTTTAGCCGTTGAAAAAGGAAAAGTAGGGTTTCAGGTGCTTGGGTTTGACCTCAATTCCAAGCGCGTAGACCAAGTTAATAATGGACAGAACTACATCGGCGATGTTAAGGATATAGAACTGCAGGAACTAGTGCAGAAAGGTTTTCTTGCCGCTACGACGGATTTCCCCCGTTTGGCGGAGTGCGATGTTATTATTATCTGCGTCCCGACGCCATTAACGATCACTCGTGATCCTGATGTTTCCTACATGAAAAATTCGGCTGAGGAAATAGCCAAATACTTGCGGCCCGGCCAGCTTATCACCTTGGAAAGCACGACGTATCCAGGGACTACCGAAGAGGTAATTCTGCCTATTCTGGAAGAGACCGGACTTAAAGTGGGGCAGGACTTTTTCCTTGCTTTCTCTCCGGAAAGGGTCGACCCTGGCAACAAGCGCTTCTCCACTAAGAACACATCGAAAGTGGTAGGAGGCATGACTCCTCTTTGCCTGGAGATTGCCTATACCTTATACACCCAGACCATTGTCAATGTTGTGCCTGTCTCCTCTCCGGCGGCGGCGGAAATGACCAAAGTGTTTGAGAATACTTATCGCGCCATTAATATTGCCATGGTTAATGAACTCATGCTGCTGTGCGACCGCATGGGCCTGGATATTTGGGAGATCGTCGAAGCTGCAGGCACCAAGCCTTTCGGAATTCAGACTTTCTGGCCCGGGCCGGGGGTTGGTGGGCACTGCATCCCCATCGATCCCTTCTATTTAACCTGGAAAGCCCGCGAGTATGATTTCCATACCCGCTTTATTGAGCTGGCCGGGGAAATCAACGTCGAAGTTTCCTACTATGTAATCAACCGGGTCATTCGGGCCTTAAACGATGAGAACAAATCGTTGAAAGATGCCAAGGTCATGATCCTGGGGGTGGCGTACAAAAAAGA
>DAHVVW010000259.1 GCA_027357125.1 Clostridiales bacterium | reverse complement strand
CAACAACTGCCGGTTGCCGGGTCTCATCATGACCTGATCAGTGTAAGCAAGAATTTGTTGATAATGCTCCTGATCCAAGCGCCCGATCAGTGTCAACACTTCAATGAGTGTAGTTGGATCGAGAACCCGATCTCCCATGTCAATAACATGTTTAACCCCACTGGGAATTAACTGCGGTTCACCGTAAGTCAGGGCAATGGCAATATTCGGCACCTCTGCAAGACCAGGATAACAAGGGACTAAATTAAGATGAGCCAGACCCAAATCCTTCAACAAAGCCACTGAATCCAGGGCAGTGTCCTGACCATCGTTTACCACCAGTGCCGACGTTCGCATCCGCAGTTTCATGATGTTCTCCCAACTATCCTTGCGCATGGTCCGGACAGCGGTGACAACCGATGTAGAACGGGGAAGCCATTCATTAAGGTTAGCTGTCGCAAATGGCGTTGAGGCCACAACCAACGTCTGATCGGAAATGATGCCCAACCCATTTTGCAAGGAGCGGCTTTGCAAAGCTATGTCATTACCCATAAACTCCCTGAGCTGATTAAGCAAAATATCCGCTGTGCGTTGCCTGTTCGCAACCACCACGATGGTTCGTTGCGTCAATTTCCTTCACCTCTGCCAGGAGCAAGCATAGTGCAGATATTCTATCGATGATCAGCCATGGTTTTGCTCCTTTTTCCAATTATTTTATTCCTGGCTAGCGATGAAAGCAAGGCAGATTACTTTTTCAAAAGGGTCTTTGGTTCGGAGGAAGGGAAAACTCTTCTTTGGAGTCGACATCATTTTATTCTTGGATATCCTTCGGTAATGAGAATCTTCCGATAGCAACCAGCCTTTCAGAAAGTGATCAAAAGCTTGTAAAAATATTTTTTTCGATTCTCGATTTAGAAGAAGGAAAAGATACAAGTTTGTAGAATTATAATAATATGATAATTACTATAATTAAATACCAATAGAAAGAGGTGCACGGATATGACAAAGGTTAGGGAATTGTACAAATGCAGTATCTGCGGGAATGTGGTCGAGGTAGTCAATCCGGGGGCCCCGGCATTGGTCTGCTGCCATCAACCCATGGAAAAACTGGATGCGCTGGCTCAAGACGGAGCCAAGGAAAAGCACGTTCCCGTGCTTGAAACGACAGCGGCAGGACTCTTAGTCAAAGTGGGAGAAGTTCCTCACCCGATGGAGGAAAAACATTCGATCCGGTTCATCGAAGTCTTAACCGCTGGTCAGGTAGTGCGGGCAGAATTAGCTCCCGGACAAAAACCGGAGGCCGTGTTTGCGCTCGCCATGGCGGATGTGCTTGAAGTGCGGGCCTACTGCAATCTTCATGGCCTGTGGCAAGCCCAGTAGGAAACTTACCAACCATCATCTGACAGGAGGAAAAATATGGTGAATTTAAAAGGGAGCAAAACCGAACAGAACCTGATGGAAGCTTTTGCAGGCGAATCGCAAGCTCGCAATAAGTACACTTATTTCGCTTCCCAGGCAAAAAAGGAAGGCTATGAACAGCTGGCCTCCCTCTTTCTGGAGACCGCGGACAATGAGAAAGAACACGCGAAAATCTGGTTCAAACTTTTGAAGGGCATCGGCAAGACTGCGGCCAACCTCGAGGCTGCCGCCGGTGGCGAACACTTCGAATGGACAGATATGTATCCAACCATGGCCAAAGAGGCACGTACAGAAGGGTTCGAAGACATCGCCCAACTCTTTGAGGAAGTGGCCCGCATTGAAAAAAGCCATGAAGAGCGTTATCGTCAGCTCTTGGAGAATGTTCAAGCAAACAAAGTCTTTGCCAAACCGGAAAAGGTCTACTGGCGCTGCCGGAACTGCGGCAACATCCATGAGGGTCCGGAAGCTCCTGAGGTTTGCCCGGTCTGCATCCATCCTCAGGCCTATTATGAAGTGGCGGCTGCAAATTACTAGAAACGATGTGACTTCGTCTGAGGAAAAAGCTGAACTACGGTTCACAAAAAGGACTCCCTCACAGGGGGTCCCAGCGGTGTTTCCAATCGGGCTCTCGTTGCTGCCAAAAACACTCGTAAACATTGATCCCATAAGCATAATAGGCGAGATCCGTGGTACACCACCCAGCAAAGCGCATTGGGTTAAACTCAATCGGAAAGATCTCCCCCGACTTCGCCACGCGTACCTCGACATGAAGGGGTAAATTCTTGAGTAAAACGAGTTCACTGATACGGTCTAAGAATCCTTGGAACCGCACCAAATTCCCCTCGATAATCTCCTTCGAAGTTAAATAGAGGCGATCCCGAACATCCGCCGCGGAGGAAAATTCGTGTTTTAGGTAAGAAGCAGCAAATGCTTTTCTCAAAGGAGTCAAAGCCGTGCCAAAAATGTTAAAATCCATTAAGCCAATACTTGGAGCATCTGAGCCTATGTCCCCTGTCCCTGATGATGCTCCTGCCCTGGCGCAAGCCTTGCTGTCTTGGTACTATACGGTCAAACGCGATTTGCCCTGGCGGCAAACCCATGACCCCTACGCCATTTGGGTCTCTGAAGTGATGCTGCAGCAAACCCAGGTGAAAACCGTCATCCCCTATTACTTAAGATTTCTCGAACACTTCCCGAGCCTGAACAAGCTGGCCCAAGCTGAACTGGAAGAGGTGCTCTCTTACTGGCGCGGACTGGGCTATTATGCTCGAGCCCGCCATCTCTGGGAAGGAGCCCGCCATGTGTTTTCCAGGCTGAACGCGGAAATCCCTAAAACCTACGAGGCCTTGCGCCAGATCCCCGGAATCGGAGAATACACCGCCGGGGCCATTGCCAGCATTGCCTTCGGCGTGCGCGTTCCTGCCATCGACGGTAATGTCCGGCGCATTCTCTCCCGCATTCTCGCCTGGCCGTACCCGATTGAAAGTGCGTTGAGCCGCCGGGAATTCCAAAACCGGTTGCTGCAATGGATGCCCGCAAGCCAGACTGAAGGCTTCGGGCAGACCTCTGGGGATTTGAATAATACACCCGGGGATTTTAACCAGGCTCTGATGGAACTGGGCGCCACTATATGCCTTCCTAAGAGCCCCTGTTGCTCTGCTTGCCCGGTATCCGCCTGGTGCCAGGCTCAGACTCCGGAACTCTACCCGGTCAAGCGGGCCCAAAACAAGCCGAACTCGATCATACGCCTAACGTTTGTCCTCATACGGGAAGACCAGATTTACCTGCAAAAGCGACCCTCTAAAGGACTCTTAGCAGATCTCCTCGAACTTCCAGGCTGCGAGCTTCCATTAACGGCGAGCACACTGCTTTCTCTCACGCCTGATGATTGCTTTTCTCTCTATCAGAAAACTGTCATAGACCGTTCATATGACAGAGAAGCCTGGGAATTTTTCCAATCATCCCCCACCCTTCACGGCCCTGCCCGCCATACTTTCAGCCACCGTCACTGGAACCTCTATTGGTTGATCCTACCCGTTAGAGGCCACGCCTTTCCTAACATGATCAGAGAAGCACAAAATCTTCCTGAAAGCAGCCGCTGGCTAAGCTTGCAAGAGCTTGACTCGGCCCCTATCCCCACAGCTTTTCAGAAAGTAATCGGTGCTTGTTAAAATTTTCTTGTCTAAATTCAATTTAGCAGCAGGAAATCGCATAAGTTAAGTATAATTATAGTAATATAATAATCATTCTAATAATGTATTTAAGAAAGAGGTGCCCAAAGATGACAAAGATCAGAGAATTGTACAAATGCGCTATCTGCAGCAATGTAGTCGAGGTGGTCAATTCCGGAGCCCCGGCATTGGTCTGCTGCCATCAACCCATGGAAAAACTGGATGCGCTGGCTCAAG
>DAHVVW010000258.1 GCA_027357125.1 Clostridiales bacterium | reverse complement strand
CTGCGTCAGCGGCATGTGGATCAGGTCAGTCTTCACCTGTGCCAGGGTAACGATAGGCTTTAGGCCGCCCTTGGTAGAAAAAGAGGTACCACACACCCCGTTCAGCCTGAGCATCCTTATCCTTCTCAGCCTCCACGCTCTGAGCGCCCATACCCTGAGAATCACCTGCGATATCCCGGCTAAAGTAAGCTATAGCCGTGGTCCTGCTCCAGCGGCGCTTGTCCATCGTCTTAAATTCCGGAATAAGTTCCGCCCAACGGTGGTCAAAACGGATGGAATCTTCAACTCCGGCCTTACTCCCTGGCACTGTTGGCTTAAGGAACTCAGGCAGCACATGAGGGCGTTCCCACAAGTAATAGTCAAAGCGCAAGGCATCACGGACTCTTTCCCGGGCTGCCTCAATTCGCAGTTCCGAAGTTTCGTCCCTGAGAGCAAGTGCAAATTCCCAAGCTTTCGCAAAAAGATCCTTCCCCTTCCAGGAAAGTTCGAACCATTTCTGCTCCCGCCAATAGTTGGCGAAACGATTGTAAAAATCAAAGGGAGTAGGGAAAAACGGCACGAATTCTTGGAGGGTGTAAAAGAACCTCCCGGAATTATAATATTTATCCACAAGGTCTTCCATGCGCCTTAACTGCAGGATCTCCGCATGGCTTAACACTTTTGTCTGTAAAATAGTATACGGGGGGTCAGGGGCGTAGATCAAACCATAGCGTTTGGCCGCCGTACGCAGGCCCGAACCTCTTAGAACCTTCAAAAATCCAAGTTGGAGCATATCAGGCTGAACCGCATAAACATCATTAAAAGATGTGCGGAAACTGTGCCAGTCTTCCGCAGGCAACCCAGCAATCAAGTCGAGATGAAGCGGGATGGTGCCGAATTCCCTGATCTCATCTACATAATGCCGCCATCTCTTAAAATGCTGGGGCCGTGAGATTGCTGCCAACGTGGGCTCATGGGTGGACTGAACTCGAATCTCAAACTGAAGCAGCCCCTCAGGATATGAGCGCAAGTATGCAAGCCATTCCTCATCCAGTAGTTCCCCGGCAATTTCACAATGCACGCGGATACCTCTATCTGGGTAAGGCTTTGACTCCTCGCGTACAATGTCGAGAATCCGCATGGAATGTTCTTTATGCACATTAAATGTTCTGTCCACAAACTTTACCGTGCGCGCCCCATATCCTAAAATGCGCCTTAAGAGCAAGCGGAACCGTTCGGGGTCCAAATAGCGAACTCCTGCAATCGTCGAAGACAGACAATATTGGCAATTAAAGGGGCAGCCCCGCGTTGTCTCCACATAAACGAGCCGTCCCTGCAGGTCTTCTTCCTCATCATAAGGAAAAGGTAACTGATTTAGATCGTGGAGTTGGGCGTGCTCTTGATTAACAATAATCTTACCTTCCCGCCGCCAGGCCACGCCCAGAACTTTTTCAGGTTCCTGTCCCTTGTTCCAGGAACGTACTAACTCGAGGAAGGCCCTCTCCCCTTCGCCGCGAACGACTGCATCAATTTCCGGGTGACAACTCAGAAACTCGGCAGGCTCAAAACTTACTTCCGGCCCACCTACGACCATACGGGTTTCTGGGCATACAAGGCGCAAAAGTCTGATTACGGCCAGAGTCTCGCTTAGATTCCAGATATAACACGAGAAGCCAATGACATCAGCCTTGGCTTCGTAAATCTCGCCCGCAATTCGAGCGGGAGAGTCGTTGATCGTAAACTCTTTAAGTATTACATCCGGAAATTCTGCTCTGATGCCAGCCCGCACATAACGAAGCGCCAGGTTGGTATGCACATATTTTGCATTAAGGGCAGCCAACAGAACGCGCAAACATGAAACACTCCTTTTGTCTAGTATAGCGCGTTCTGCCTCAATATGCAATTATCATGCCACCTCTGGCGCGAAAACATTAGAGTAGGACATCCATATTAATATCTTCCAAGGAAGCACACCCGGTAAGAATCATGGCTTGTTTCAGTTCATTGGTCATCGTGTTAATTGCCAGAGCAATCCCTTCCGCACCTGCGCCGTAAGCAGCGATCACCAGCGGTCGCCCGATGAGCACGGCATCAGCGCCCAAGGCCAGCATCTTTAACACATCCGTGCCGGAACGCACGCCCCCATCCACAAAAACTGTGAGCCTCCCTTTTACTACGGCTGCAATCTCAGCCAGGACTTCAGCTGCTCCCGGAGTATGGTCAAGCACCCTGCCGCCATGGTTGGAAACCACGATCCCGGCAGCCCCTGCTTCGGCAGCAATAACTGCCTCCTCCACAGTCATTATCCCTTTGACAATAAAAGGTAGAGAAGTGGCGGCAATAATCTCCTTCATCTCCTCTTTAGTTTTGGGCCCGACAGGCTGGCCCTTTAAGGCCATCGTAATCAGCCCGGCACCGTCCACGTCCATCCCTACCGCCGCAGTTCCGGCCTCTTCAGCCCGACGCAGGTATTTCAGAATATCTTCCTGCCCCCGTGGCTTGATAAAGGGGATACCCTTCCCCTGCACCTTTTTCAATTCGGCCAGGCCGGAATCATACATCGCCGGGTCCGCTCCATCTCCGGTGCAGGCAAAGGTGCCTGCCTGCAGGCAGCCCTGCACAGCCGCTTCCGACCATTCCACCTCGGTGAGAGCCCCGCCCATGTTGTACGGGTTGCCGGTAATCGGCGCGCCCAGAATCGGAGTAGAGAGTTGTTGCCCAAAGAGTTCAATCGTAGTATCTGGATTCTTGGCCCCATGCAAGGTGCGCATGTTAAGCCGGAAAGCTTTTAAGGCCTCAATATTGCTGCGGAAAGAGGCACCGGTGCCGATCCCACCCATACCGGGAACTTCTCCGGCACAGGCCTTCCCGTCGCATACCGGGCAGACTCGGCAGTACCCTTTCAATTTCTCTTTCGCTGTCTGGCGCACTGTTTTCATATCCACTCCGTTCATCCCCTTCCTAAAACATAACGCTCGATAGCCTGGGCGACTCCGTCTTCTTCATTGGTCCCGGTGATGACATCCGCTATTTTCCTGACCTCTGGACGGGCATTCCCCATCGCCACCCCCAAGCCTGCATATTTGATCATTTCTAAATCATTAAGGCTATCTCCTACTGCCATTACTTCTTCCTGCCTGATCTCAAACTTACGGGCCAGAGCAGCCAAAGCTACGCCTTTATTGACATCGACATTCGTAAGCTCGAGGAAAAAAGATTTGGACTTGGTAATATGGACATCCTGTCCAAAGACCGCTTGCAGACCGGGAGCAAACGCATCGAGACGAGGCTCTTCGTCCATAACGAGGATCTTTTCTACCCCATCGGGCTCAGATGCCAGAACCTCACCCAAATTCACCTCTTCAATTTCCACGTTAGAAATGCGTTCATATTCGCGCGTCCACTCGGTAGCCTCCTGCACCACCACCCGGTCGCGCAAATATACCTGGGCATACAGCCTCCGCTCCGCAATCCTGCCCAAGAGTTTCCGGGCTATATCAGAAGGAATAACCTTCCGAAACAGGACTTCCCCGCTTAAAGCCTGGGAGATCAGCGCCCCGTGATAGGTAATAACAGGGATGTCAACTCCTAATTGCTCAACATAAGGTTTGGCCGAAATTGTCATACGCCCGGTGGCAATCGTAACCTTCACGCCCTGCTCCCGCGCTGCCCGGATCGCCTTTACCGTGCGGGAGGATATGGTCCAGTCATCGCGCAGCAAAGTATCGTCAAGATCCATCGCAACCATGCGAATCGCCATACTTAATCCCCCCCAAAATCGTGGTTCGATGTTCGCGGTTCGACTCGAACATCGAATATCGAAATTCGATTA
>DAHVVW010000257.1 GCA_027357125.1 Clostridiales bacterium | reverse complement strand
CACCGGAGATGGACAACTGCTCAGGCCCAACGCGCACCTGGCCTTGCTCAGGTTGGATTAAACCCAGAAGTGCCTTAATGGAAGTGCTTTTGCCTGCGCCGTTGGGGCCAACCAGTCCTAAAATCTCTCCGGAATTTAAGGTGAAGGTTAACTCCTGAACTCCGAAGTGCTTATCATATTTTTTGGTGAGTCGTTCTACCGCTAATAAAGGCATTTCTCACCAACTCAACAATTAATTCCTAAAATTCTCTGCTGGAGTAGAATCGAACAGAAAGAAGGTAGGACAGGCCCATAAAGAGCAATCCTATAATCACCATTATGAAGGCAAGGCCATATTCTGATTGCCGGGATAGCCACTGCGCCACAAATTCGATAATTTTCTGCAAAGGGGAATTTGCGAGGCGTTTGACAACATTTAGGATTAATCCCGGGCCGAAGAAAAATACAAAAAAGACAACCATGCCGTAGATATTTGACTTAAGATAACCAAACTTAAAATACACTGGATAAAAAAGGGAGCTCATTAGAATGGCAGCGATGGTGACACCCACAGTGGCGCTGAGGGAAAGAGGGAAAACGTGAACAGGGATACCGGTGATTTTTACTAGCACATAAGCGATAAGATAAGATACAAGCCCGAGGGCTGCGTATAGAAATACAGTGAGATATTTAGCCGCAACAATTGTATGTCTTGAAAGTGGAAGGCTGTTCAGTATAATTTCCGATTTGTTTTTATCATCGCGTGCACAGGCCTGAAGCATAAGCAAATAAGAGATAGCCACGGTTGAAGCAGCTAAGGCTGCATTTTTCATATTCTGAAAACCGACAATCATGATCACACCGTAAACAAGGACGAATACCAAAACTTTTCTTAAATTCAGAAGATCTTTAAGAATGAGCGTAGACATGTTTTTCCCTCCTCACGGTATAAAGCATAATATCTTCCAGGGTCGGCTTTTCTACCAAGGCCTGGTCTTTGAATGTTCTGCGGGCTAAAGTCTTGTCCCTGACCAACCCTTCAAAGCCAAACTGATTTGTTGTTAAGCCTACAAACAGTTTTTCAGTTTCCCTGTCTAAAAGTTTCTTATCCCCCTTTACAACTCCGTATTGCTCGAGGATGTCGTCCTTGACCGCGGTGAAAACAATCTCTCCCTCATGAATAAATGTGATATAGTCCGCAATTTTATCTAAATCTGATGTGATGTGGGTTGAGAAAAAGACGGATTTTGCTTCATCTTGAATCAGATCGGACAAAATTTCAAGCAATTCGGCACGAACAATCGGGTCAAGGCCTCCTGTAGGTTCATCCATGATTAGGAGATCGGCGTGATGGGAGAGGGCGACTGCCAGGGAGAATTTCATTTTCATGCCCTTGGACAGTTCTTTAATCTTAATCTTAGGGGACATGCCAAAAGCTCTGAGGTGTTTGTCAAAGGCGGCTTGGTCCCAACGGCTATAAAAGGGTGCGATAATTTTTACCATCGCGGCAATCGTCAGTTCTTCATAATAATAGTTTTCGTCAAAGACAAACCCTATGCGGTCTTTGATTTCCTTTTCTGATTCCAAGTGATCAAGGCCAAACACTTTGATGTCCCCGGCATTCTTCTTAAGCAGATTCATAATCAGTTTGATAGTGGTGCTTTTGCCTGCCCCGTTTGGTCCGATGAAGCCCATAATATAGCCTTGAGGAACATTGAAGCTTATTTGTTTTAGGGAAAAAGTTTTAAAGTCTTTCGATAGGCTATTAATCTCCAGGACATTTCGGGTTGGGGTGTGTGAGTTTCCCATGTCTAGTCCTCCTTCATAAAACATTAGAACATAATAACTTGGAAATTAAACGCCGGAAATAATACCAAAAAAACTCTAAGATACACATTCAGAAATCGGCCGGCTTAATCTTCATACATGAGGTCTAACATTTTTCGGAGTTCTGTGCGGCTTACTCCAATTGTTCTGGCAGACGTCACAGCCTCGGTTAGCTTTTCTTCCACAATCCGCAGGCGGGTTTCTTTTAATAGTTCCTGGTTTTGCGCTGCCACAAACGAACCCTTACCGGGGACGGTGTGTATATAACCGTCTCGTTCAAGCTCTTCATAGGCCCGTTTGGTGGTGATCACGCTGATTTGCAAATTTTTGGCCAAGGTTCGGATCGAGGGCAAAGCTTCGCCTTGGGCGATTCCCCCCTGGATAATCAAATTTTTGAGCTGGGTGATAATCTGTTGATAAATTGGCTCCTGCGAAGCATTGGAGATGACAATGTTCATCTGTGCATGTCAATCCTCCTTAATACAAAGTCCATACTGTATATATACAATATATACAGTATCTTGGGTAATGTCAACTTAAAAAAAGATTTACTTCTTTTTCTTTAGGCATATGTTGCTCACTCGATTCCAATCTGCTAAAGCCACATAGGAGACCGCCATACCGCTGCATAGCAGATTAGCTAGGCAAGATGCCTTGCAGAGCGAACCGTTCGAGCAGAAGAGCGTCGTGAGCGCAGTAGATGAAGCGTTAAGCCGCGCCACGGTTTACAACAGGTATTACCCAGAGGTTTGGCGCGGTAGCAGAGTCTACAAGCTCAATCCTTCGGCGAACAGCTTCACGCTGTTCGAGCATCTGGCGCGTGGTGCGATACAGTCCGGTGACATTAATCTCCGGTGGAGATTAATGCCGAGGGCGATTCAATAGAGGATTCTCACCGCCCGAGGATATGTCTCGGCAAGGTAGCTTGCCGGAGGGATAGACTACAGCTCACTTTTGATTAGCAAGGATCTGGCGGTATTTGCGGCTGACGGTAGCCTGGCTTACCCCCAAGGCCTTGGCAGCTTTAGTCGTTGACTGGTATTGTTTCATCGCGAAGGATACTAATTCTTCCTCGACTTGCGCAAAAGCCTGTTGCAGCGGGATGACTTGGGCGTATTTCCCTCCCGGCTTGTTGAGGGCAACGTCCCCGCGCATCAGAATTTTTTCGATGGCGTTGGCATCAATGACCTCACCATCGTTCTTGATGGCGACGCGTTGAATCAGATTCTGCAGTTCCCGTACATTGCCTGGGAAGGGATAGGCTTCAAGCAGGTCAAGGGCTGAGTTTGATAAACGCAAATTGCGTTGATACGTTTGATTAAATTGGGTTAAAAAGAGGTTGGCCAAAAGCGCAATATCCTCTTTACGGTCACGAAGGGGCGGAACCTCAATCGGAAACACATTGATACGGTAGTACAGATCCTCCCGGAATTTTCCCTGAGCTACCAATTCAGCCAGGTTCCGGTTCGTGGCCGCAATAATTTGAATGTCAAACTTAACCGGTGTCGTGGCACCGACCGGATACACTTCACGTTCTTGGATGGCGCGCAAGAGCTTGCCCTGAATAACCGGTGGAAGTTCGGAAATTTCGTCCAGGAAGAGGCAGCCCCGATGGGCCTTGACGATTAAGCCGGTCTTGCCTTGCTGATTCGCTCCGGAAAAAGCACCGCGTTCGTAGCCGAAAAGCTCGCTTTCCATCAGGGATTCCGGAATCGCTGCACAGTTAATTTTAATAAAGGGTTGCTCGTGGCGATCGCTTAAAGAATGGATGGCGTTGGCGATTATTTCTTTGCCAACCCCGGATTCCCCGTGCAGGAGCACGGTGGCTGAGAACTGAGCCACCCGTTCCACTTCACGCATAACCTCGTGCATCAGGGGGCTGGCATATAACGGGATGGTTCCCTGGGCGTGGCTGACGCGTTCACGCAACTGCTCCAGTTCCTGACGGTAGTTTTCACTTTGCTGACGGGTTTGTTCTAACTCCCGTTTAAGGCGTGCCATTTCCG
>DAHVVW010000256.1 GCA_027357125.1 Clostridiales bacterium | reverse complement strand
GCCGCTTCAATGCTGCCTGATTTTATAAGTGCTTCGCGCAGGGTTTTAAGGGTGGTTTTATTAATCTTCTTTTTAGTAATTAACTCCTGTACCCATTCTTGGTACAGAGGGTTCTGGAGCAAGAAGATGGCAGGCAGGGTGATATTACCGCTAAGGAAGTCCTGTCCGACCGGTTTACCCAGGTCAGCAGGATTTCCGTAAAAGTCCATAATATCGTCCATAATTTGATAAGCCTGACCCAGGTAAAGGCCATAGGCCCCGAGGAGATCGATTTGTTCCTTGTTAGCGCCTGCCACGGCGGCACCGGATTGACAGCAGGCCGAGAGCAGGATTCCGGTCTTTTGGGCAATGCGGCTAAAATATTGTTCCTGGTCCACTGTATAAACAAATAAATCGGCAGCTTGATTTACTTCCCCGTCACACATCTCTTTAATTGCTGTGACCAAATAGCCCATACTTGCTTGCAACTGCGCGGATGATAAGATCCGGAAAGCCTCCGCGAACAGGAAATCTCCTGTGAGCACAGCGATTTTGTTGCCATGGAGGGCATGTACTGTGGGTTTACCCCTGCGGCTGGCTGAGTTGTCGATAATATCATCATGAATAAGGGAAGCCATGTGGATCAATTCTGCAGCAACTGCTGCCAGGATTGTTTCGCTTTTAATGGTGCTGAAACACATTGCGCTTAAGAGGGTAAGCATAGGTCGTACTCTCTTACCGCCCGCGCTAATTAAGTTAATACAGGAATTTTGTATCACTCCCCGGGCACTGTTGGCTATTTCTTCGAGTTTTCGTTCAACGAGAGTTATTTCGACCACTTCTACCAGAGACTTACCGGGAGAAACTTCAATGTTTGGTGATAGTACAGCCATTAAACTCTTCCTTTATGTTGAATTTTGCAGCTTGCTATATTATGCCATTTTAAGAGCGGCTGAATACTAACAGGGATTTACTATATGTCAGTAGATGGGCCTGGATTTAAGTTGAAAATCGATTTTGAACGTAAAGGGAGACTATTTCATAAGCTAAAGTGTAATTAATTGGAAGATGGTGAGGGTGTGCCGGGGGCAAGAGCGGATCTTGATCAGACCGGATTATATTCATCCCAATTTGCTCGGCCATCAGGCTATGGCCCGAGAGTTTGCCCGCGTAAGGCTCAAGGAATATATTCTAAGATGAGAGATGGGCAAGGTCGAAAGATGAGTAAAAAAACGGGCCATCTTCTAAGACGGTCCGTTTGAACGGTGCGCCCGGCATGAGCGTTATCTACAAGGTGCTACTCTAGGAGAAACGAGTATTAAAGCTTAGTGGCAAGCTCTTTAAGGCGTTCGGTTGTTTCTACCAAAGATGAAAGGGAAGAGCCGATTTCCTGAATTGCTGCCGACACATCGCTGGTATTACTGCTTAACTGATCGAGATTGGTTACCATGCCCCCAATTAAGTCACGAATTCCCTGAACGATAGTGCGTATTTCCTTAGCAGAATCCGCACTGGAGACGGCCATTTTCTGAATCTCATTGGCGACAACACCAAAGCCGCGTCCTACTTCGCCCGCCCGGGCTGCTTCGATGGAAGCGTTGAGCCCTAATAACTTGGTGTTGGTAGCAACGGAATCTATGTAATGTACAACTTTCTCTGTTTCCTCAGCCTTAAGCTTAACATTCTGGGAAGAAGCAGAGAGTGTTTGCCCGGCTCCGGCTAGGAACTGAGATGAGGAGGCGATTTCTTCTACTGAAGCCGAGATTTGCTGCATGGCAGCGGATAGGGAAATGGCGGTATTCCGGAGTTCTTCGCTTATATGTTTCATTTCCGTAGGTACGGCGGCAACCAAGCCGCCAATTACCTCGCCGTCAACCACAATCGGATAAGCAGCAGCAAAATAAGGAATCCCTAAGGCCTCGGCTGGGACTTCTGCGACATAAGGTTTGCCTGAACGAATTACATTATAAGAGCTGGTGCCAGGGGCTATCGGATCTCCGGCTTTAAGAGGGATTTTCAATTTGCTGCCTTGAGTTACTACTAGGTATTTCTCACGGTCATAGAGCCCAATGGAGCCTTTGCCAAAGGTCGCGTGATTAAGCAAAGGGACCAACTGTTCGAAATGCTCAAGCATCTAATAATCTCCTTTCAGATTTTACCGCTGAGTTTATCCTATTAATATTATTAATTATAACAACAAGGCGAGAACCAGACAATATGGGTTAATCATGTTCCCATGGCTTATAGGTTTCGCGTTACTTTCTCCACAACCCCTATCAGCTGAAAATTGCCGGACTGGACAGGCTCAAAGTTGTGATCAGCAGGTAGAAGAATAATCCCAACGCCGGTGCGGAAGTATTTTTTGCATAGTTCTACACCGTTAAGACGGGCGATTACTGTTTGACCGTCTTCTGCGCTTTCAGTTCTGCGAACCAAGACTAAGTCACCATCATTAATCCCCGCATTGTTCATGGCATCCCCAAAAATCTTGAGGAAGAAATAATCAGAGCCTGAGAGCATGCTTCGGGGCATTGTGACAAACCCTTCACAGTTTTCATCAATTTTATGTGGATAGGTAAAGGGGATCTCAACCAAAATCGGGATATTTAAAACGTCTCCCAACTGCTTACCTAGCTTGGATTTGGACGCAGGAGCATGCGCGGAAGGATTGTCTTTGCCTAGGGTTGCGCTGTTGCCAGAGATTTTATTTTCTGGCAGACTGTCTTCAAGATATTTATCCTCGCTACTCACGACTTGTTCCTGACTCTCAGCTAATTGGGCCTGTAGAACAAACAGCTCTTGCTGCAGTTTTACAAAATCCCCACGTAATTCGGTTAAATGAAAGAAGTCAGCTAGTCTTTGTCCGGTAATAGGAGAGATCAAATCGTTCTTACGCCCGTAATCAAGAATGCGGCTAAAATCAGCATAACTTGGCTGGCGCTGGCCGGTACGATATTTCTGAATAGTTGTGGGGCTTGGGTGAAGTTCTCCTTGTGTGAATTCCCCCAAGGCTTCGGCAAATTCTTTATCAGTCTTGTTACCACGGATCTCTGCAATGGTTGCAGCGATAATAGTTTTCTTATGCACCATCCTACCAACCTCCATAATCCGTGTCTTTCTTAACATTGTACGAATTGTCAGAATAGTAGTCAAAGAAATCAGTGCGAAAAGTCGTATATTAGGTCTGAAATACCGGAATATCCAATCTGAGTGAATGCGTGGGACTTTTTGTACCAAAAGTCCCACGTTAAAAACGATCATTTCAAGGATTATCAGCTATGGGCTACTGCGTTTGGGCATTGACATTTTCCGGATCTCGTTATAATACTTGTATAGACTAATATCCGTTTGCTTCGGGGAGGATTTGACGTGAGAGATTTTGTACGGCGCTTGCTTAATTTCAAGAGTACCTTCCCTAAACTGCTTATTTCCTATATTATACTCACTTCGCTAATATTGACGGTCTCTACTTTGGTACTCTACAGAGGGTATAAGGAGCAGATGATTGAACAGGCCAGGAACACTTCCATTAAGCTGGCAAACCAAGCGGATTTTTACACCAAAAATACGCTGAATTGGGCCAAATCGTTTGCTTATCAATTATACCTGGACAAGGATGTATACAGGCTGATGTTCGAACCCGAAGCCGACTCGGAGCAGGCGAAAACGGCCGTCGCCAAAATATCCCAGATGCCTTCCTTGGTTACTAATATTCAATCTGTTTATGTGTATAATAACGTGACTAAAACATTGTATTCTTCTTCGGGTAACAGTGCCTCTTATACTGAATTCAATGACCAGGGTATCATCGCTATTTTGCGAAATGCTAAAGAAAATTTTAGTGCCAGCCTCATCC
>DAHVVW010000255.1 GCA_027357125.1 Clostridiales bacterium | reverse complement strand
CAAAGATCTTACGCCAAGGGAAACAGTTCTTTATTTCATAGATTCCTACGTTACATATTACGAAAATTATCCTGAAATAACAGCCATTCTTCATGCATTTGATAGTCTAATAACGCAACCTGAATTCCGAGAGATGGTAGATAGAATCTTCTTCAACCGAACCGAATTTATTAAACACATACTTGATCAGGCTAAGAATGCAGGTATTATCCAATCTTTCGTAGACACTGAAAACTTAACGGATGTCATTATCGGAACAGAAAGAGGTATCAATCTAAAATGGCGTATGAGGAATTACGGCTTTTCTTTAAAAGAACAGACCCTTTCTTCACTTAAAATGATTCTGGATGCATTTTTGCAGTGAAATTTCTGAGAATGGAGTGTAGGGCAATGAAAAAAGTTCTGATCGTGGATGATGCGGCTTTTATGAGACTGGCTATCAAGACATTGCTAGAGAAGAATGGCTATGAGGTCATTGGGGAGGCTGAAAATGGCGCTATAGGTTTAGAAAAGTATAAAGAGTTAAAGCCGGATATTGTAACCATGGATATTACGATGCCTGAAATGACCGGGATTGAAGCACTGAAAAAAATAAAAACTTTTGATCCAAGTGCTAAAGTAATCATACTTTCTGCTATGGGACAAGAATCTATGGTAAAAGAGGCCATTCTAAGCGGGGCCAAGACTTTTATTGTCAAACCTTTTAAGGAAGAGCATGTCGTACAGACCCTTAACAAAGTGCTATCGGTCTAATAAAGATTAGGACGTAAGGGGTGATGGATTTGCCGGGCGAGTACATCAACGAACCGATGCTTGATATGTTCATCTTTGAAAGTACACAACTGATTGAGCAACTTGAGCAAATAATCATAACGGGTGAGAAGAGTAATGGATACGCTCCTGAAGATATCAATGAAGTTTTTAGAATCATGCACACGATTAAAGGCTCATCGGCCATGATGCTTTTTGATAATATCTCTTCATTAGCGCATACAGGGATGAGGTGAACGGTGTCGCATCTTCCTTCATTAACGATTCCCGGGAGTTTTTGGCATCGATTAAAGGCCGGAAAGTAGTGGAAGACTCAGGGAAAGCCGGCGATGTTAATGCCCAACAGCAGTATTACATAAGTAAGATAAAATCTAAAGATCCCGCACTTAAGAACGCCTTTCAGGCAACCGTTTATTTTGAAGATGACAAGCGGAATGGAGAATCTAAGGGCTTTTGGGGTCATTAATGATCTTCAAGGCTTTATTGAAGAGTTCTACTACGAACCGGGAGATATTGATCAGGAAGACGCTTCCCGGGTCATAAGAGAAGAAGGGTTTAAACTCTTCCTAAAAACGAACCGTTCGTTTGAAGATGTATACGAATTGCTGAAGAAAACGGTTTTTCTAAAGGATCTTCAACTTCTTGAGCTTGATAATCTTGATGTTTTTCACCAATATTATGAGGCTCAGGGAATTGATATCAAGGATAACCCGATCATGATTCCAAGTGTGCCAAGGCAAGGGGAAAAAGAACACGATAATCCGGAAGCCTTCTCTGCCTTAACCCATCAAAGTATCATTAGTGTCAGTGTTAACAAGCTGGACAAGCTCATGGATTTAGTAGGAGAATTGGTGATCGCGGAGGCAATGGTTACCCAAAATCCGGATCTATTGGGACTGGATTTGGGCAACTTCCAAAAGGCAGCTCGGCAACTGCGTAAGATTAGCGGTGAAATCCAGGATACCGTGATGTCAGTGCGCATGGTTCCTTTAGCGGCAACCTTCCAAAAAATGCAGCGGACCGTTCGGGATATGTGTAAAAAGCTTGATAAGGAAGTCCGGCTCAAGCTGGTGGGTGAGGAAACGGAAGTCGATAAAAATATTATTGAACATATCTCCGATCCGTTGATGCATCTGATAAGAAACGCCATTGATCATGGGATTGAACCTCCGGACGAGCGGGAGGCGAAGGGAAAATCCCGGACCGGAACGATCGTCCTGGAAGCGAAGAACTCCGGAAGTGATGTCTTGATCATTGTGAGGGATGATGGTGAAGGTTTTAGCAAGAACAAGATTTTGGCCAAGGCCCGTAAAAATGGACTGCTCCAAAAGCCTGAAACTGAGATGAGCGATAAGGAACTCTATAACTTGGTATTTCTGCCCGGTTTTTCAACCAATGAAGTCGTGACGGAATTCTCCGGACGCGGCGTGGGCATGGATGTAGTTACGAAAAACATCCAAGCAGTGGGTGGCACAGTTACCGCTGATTGTGTACCGGGTGCCGGAACAACCCTTACGCTCAAAATCCCACTGACGCTGGCAATCATCGACGGTATGAACGTAAGAGTCGGGAATTCCCGCTATACCATACCCCTTACTTCAATTAGAGAATCGTTCCGGCCTCAAAAAGCTGACGTCATCATTGATCCTGACCAGAACGAAATGATTATGGTTCGAGGTCAGTGTTACCCAGTATTACGTTTGCATGAGTTTTACCGGGTAAAAACTGAGGTCACCGAGTTTACGGGCGGAATCATCATAATGATTGAACAGGACGGGAAGGCACTTTGCCTTTTTGCTGACGAATTGCTGGGTCAGCAGCAAGTCGTTGTGAAAGCGCTTCCGACTTATATCAAAAACACGAGGAAAATCACGGGACTTGCTGGGTGCACCTTGTTAGGCGACGGAGGTATCACAGGACGTTATGACCTTTATTGAAGAAATGATTATTAAAATTAAAACGGCTGCGATTGCCAAAGTTTCAAGCCAATTAAGCCATGAGACAGCTAAAGTTATAAACAACAATGTGATTTCAGCAAACGAGAAGATTATTGCGATCGGGGCCTCAACTGGTGGCACCGAGGCGATTTATAACATCCTAAAAACCCTTCCGCCTCAAACACCGGGTATAGTGGTAGCCCAACATATCCCGCCGGTCTTTTCCAAAATGTTTGCAGACCGCTTAAACGCCTCAACCCAGCTTCACGTAAAGGAAGCAGAAACAGGAGACTATCTTGAGTGTGGATCCGTCCTTATTGCCCCTGGCGAAAAGCACATGCGCATTAAAAGGGCAGGAGACCGCTATCAAGTTGAGTGCTTTGAGGGAGGCAAGGTAAATGGACATTGTCCCTCGATTGACGTCCTGTTTGATTCCGTTGCTAAAGAGGCGGGTAATAAGGCAATAGGGGTTATCCTGACGGGGATGGGCTATGATGGGGCGAAAGGGCTCCTGACGATGCGCCGAAAAGGAGCAAGAACGATTGGCCAGGATGAAAGATCCTCCGTTGTTTACGGTATGCCCAAAGTGGCTTTTGAGATCGGTGCAGTAGAAAAGCAAGTGCCGCTCGATCATATCGCAAAAACTATTATTTCGATGTTAAATTAAGGCTCCACCCAATGTTTAGAAGGTAAAAAATGTTAGAGGTTATGGAAAAGCTAGGACTACTTGAACATTAACTTATGGGTAATCCAAAAATAAAACTTAAGTCACTCAGAAAAAGAGGGGCACAGGAGATGCAAACATATTGTATTCCGGTTGAACATGTAAATGACGGTGATATTCTGGCCAAAGATGTAAAAAACACAAGGGGCATAATTTTAGTTCCAAAGGATTGTACTATTAATAGTTATTTAAAGAATAAACTTATTGAAATGGGTATACAAAACGTATGGATATATTCCAGGAAAAGAGAGAGGAAATTCACAGAGAACGATTATTTGGATTTGGTTTATTGTTTTAAAAAAATTTTTAGGGGACTCTCGACCGGTAAAGAAATTGATTATACTACAATAAATGAGATTTCGGAAGTTTTATTATCCGATACTTTAGAGGACAGTGAAGTTATTCGCTTAT
>DAHVVW010000254.1 GCA_027357125.1 Clostridiales bacterium | reverse complement strand
AAGTATCGTTCATCTTCCGGATTTTCCGCGCTATTGACCAGTAAGTAATATTTCTCCGGTCGCGCCACCCAAATAGCAGCCATCTGGCAGCCAAACAATTTTAAACAACCCCGGACAAACATCTGTAACGCTGTCACCGAACTTGTTTGCCCGTTTATTTCCTGGGTTAAGGTCATAATTTCCTCAGTCTTCTCGGACGAGGGAGAATTAGCCACCCCATATAATAAGACATAGCCATCATCCTCCACATCCTCGGCTTCCATTGGTACAGCCACCACCGTAGTGCTGACCAATTGATCATCCTGCCAAGTCTGATATTGTTCCACCAAGGGCCGTCTACCCATTAAAGCCTTACGCATAAATAGGTGTTCCGTCACCTGTTGCCCGAATCCAATACCCAATTTTCGTTCTGAAATCATAAACTATAATTTTGCCGCTAGCAAAAAAGTCCAAAATCGTCAGAATTGCCTGTTCAAAATTTGACAGATATTATTACGTTTGTACCTGAAAATGCCTCATAATCAGCCCATAAATATCAATAATCCGGGGATTGTCCAAGACTTCCTCTGTGCCGCACACAATCATCGGTACGACAGAATCTTCCTCTTCCAGGGAGCCGTGGCTGCCCCCACCGGGATGAATCGGCGCTCCTTCCCCGAAGTATTCATATCCGGGCAGAGCCGAGACTACAACCCGGCTGCCGCGCCTCGCTTCCAGGGCAGATATCAGGCGGGCAAAGGCGTCCGGATAGCGTCCGTATTCAATCCTGCTGTCGGCGCCGACTGTCGCATCAATTACGGACAAATCCCCGCTGAAATTCCAGCTTTGTCCATAAATATCGCGGTACGGGCCGCGGCTGGCAAAGCTAAGCTTCCTTTCCGTTCCTCCCTCAACCACAACATACCGGTTTTTGCGCTCACGCCAAGCAACCTGGGCATTGCGGTAATCGCGGGCGAGAATCCCCGCCACTTCGGGCAGAAGCTGTTTTGGCCGCTGCAACAGATACACAAAAGCCATACGCTCATTCGGGCAAATCGCAATTTCCCGATCCCCGGTCTCTTTATCCGTGACCTTTAAGCGCTTGAACGCGCGCAAGGTGCGGTCAAGGTCAATCTGATATTCATTGTCGAGGCCAACCGTAGTCTGGGAATGATCCCCGGTCACGATAATTACATTGTCCTCTAAAGCCTTTTCCCACGGACCCAAAGCATCTAAGACCAATCCGATCTGCTGGTCCACCCGCTCCAAAGAAGGGCCGCTGCGCAAAGGCCCGTATTGATGCGAGTATTTATCATTGTCCGGCAAATATACAACCAGAAAATCCGGCTGTTTCCCCTCCCGGATAATCTGAGCAGCGATTCTGCCGGAGAAAACATCATTAAACCCAAACCGGTTAAAAATCCCTTTAGGAAAAGAAAAAGGCCCGCCCTTAAGCGGGGGATGAACCAGCTCCCCTAAGACGAGTAATTTCGAACCCCATACTTTTTCCTTGTACAGGCGAAAACGAGTCGCCAAGGCCATCAAGCTAGGGACCTGCGCCAGGTACTGCTCGGAAGCCCGGTGAATAAAAAAATTTATGTTTCCGGTTACGAAACCGTTATCTTCAAGTGTCTCATGGATAGTAGGAGTCTCCTTGTTCAGATGTTCCTGATTCAGTCTCTGCAGTAAATTGCGCACGACTTTTTCCGGTCCCTGCTTGAGCACACTTTGCCAGGTGGCACCGTAGTCCATGATCCGCCCTGTTTCCTCATTGTACCAGATGAAGCCGGGGACAAGGTGCCTATCCGGCCATTTCCCGGTCATGATTGAACTCGTGGCCACCGGGGTCATTGTCGGAAAAGACGAAACCACGCGTTCTGCGTAGTGGCCGTGCTCCACGAGAAATTTAAGAGCCGGGGTGTTCCCTTCGGAGAGCATCCGCCCTAAAACAATGGGATGAAGGGAATCGACAATAAAGACAATCATCTTTTTCATCTATTCCACTCCTTCCGGAAAGTAACTTGCGCAAGAATTATACCAAATCTTTCCCACCTTTGCTATCATCGTCCGCCCATGCATTCACTTGATTGCATGGCACGTCTGTGCATACTTCATATGCTCATGGATTTTGCACACGGCTGCCTGGCTTCATCCACGGAAGTCCTTGTTGGCACAGCGGGCAATCTTCAGGCGCATAGGACGCGATCTCTAAACGAAGCAGACTGCTCAATGGAATCCCAAAATCCACTCGACCCCCGCTGCGGTCGACCAACACTCCGACTCCCAGCGGCACCGCTCCGTACTCGTGCACCACTCCTAAAACTTCCTTCACCGAGCCGCCGGTAGTGATGACATCTTCAACCACGAGCACTCTCTCTCCCGAAGCAAGCTGGAAAGAACGGCGTAAGCGCATAATCCCATTCTCCCGTTCTGTAAAGAGAGCTCTGGCCCCCAGGGCTTTTCCTACTTCATGGGCAACCAAAACCCCACCCATAGCCGGTCCGATGACCGTTTGCACTCCCTTTCCCTGCCAGGCCTGGGCCAGTTGCTGACCGAGCTGGGCCGCCGGGTGCGGATACTGAAGTACTTGCGCACACTGCATGTACTGAGCGCTATGCTTGCCGGAAGTAAGGAGAAAGTGCCCTTCCAGAAGAGCCCCGCTCTCCCTGAATATTTGGAGCAGCCCTTCATGACTCAGGTTGTTGCTCTCACTTGGCTTATTGTTTCCGCTCTCCATATATATCCTCCTTTGGTTTCGTCTGTTGCACGTGCACTTCTGTTTAGTGCCCCCATCTACATCCATTAAGCACTTATTCTATTGTAAGTTACTTGTGCTAAAGGCTAAAGAGGTTATTCCTCCCACAGTCTATCAAGGGCCGCGCGGGGGCTGGCTGCGCGTGTGATGGGCCTCCCCACCACCAGGTAGGAACTTCCGGCCACCAAAGCTGCCCGTGGCGTGAGTATTCGCGCCTGATCATCGTGCGCGCTCCAGGCAGGCCGGATACCGGGCGTAATTAAAAGAAAATTCTCCCCACACTCCTGTCTGACCACGGATGCCTCCTGAGCCGAGGCCACCACTCCGTCCAAACCGGCCCGCTTAGCCAGCAAAGCCAAACGCAGGACATGTTCCTGAAGTTCTTCCGCAAGCCCCATATCCTCAGCCAATTCTCTAGCTGTCATGCTGGTTAGAACGGTAACCCCAATCACCTTAGGCACAAGCCCAGTCTTGACACCTACCTCGCGGGCGCTTTGCGCTGCTCGGGCCATCATCTCATACCCACCGCTACAATGCACATTAAGCATGTCAACCCCGGTCGCGGCCAGGGCCCGCACAGTGCGCGCCACAGTTGTTGGAATGTCATGCAGCTTTAAGTCAAGAAAAATCGGAAAACCCAACTCCTTCAACTCTCGGACGATGTCAAGTCCTGCAAACGCATAAAGCTCAAGCCCCACTTTGAGCCAACAGCCGCTGCCGCTAAGTTCCCGGGCCAGAGCCAAGGCTTGTTCCCTGCCTTCCACGTCCAAAGCGACCATCACTTTGTGTGTAAGATCCTCACTCATTCTATTAACCTCCCTCGCGCTAGCCCTACCAATTCGCTCACACTTTGAAAGCCGTGACGTTCACCGTAATCCTTGAGCCCTGCGGTGATCTCGAGCGGAACCCTGGGATTAGCAAAATTCCCTGTTCCGACGCTGACTGCGCTCGCACCCGCCAGCATGAATTCCAAAGCATCCTGCCAGGTTGTGATTCCTCCCATCCCTATGATGGGTAAACTCACGGCCTCTGCCACCTGCCAGACCATGCGCACGGCGACCGGGCGTACGGCCGGACCGGAAAGCCCGCCAAACGTATTGGCGAGCACGGGACGTCTTTTTTCGATGT
>DAHVVW010000253.1 GCA_027357125.1 Clostridiales bacterium | reverse complement strand
CTAAGATTTCGTCAGCGCGCGGCGCATCCGGAACCCGAACCTCCATCGCGTCATAATGTGTCCGTACAAAAGCCGCGTCCTTGTAATGAAGAGGTACATCGATAGCAGTACCAAGACCACCCATTTTTTTAGCCGATGGAATAATGGCCTTGCCTCCGCCAACTGCTTCGCGGAAAGGTTTGCCCAATTTGGGATGAAGAATAGCCGCTGCGTGTTCGAGTTCACCGGCTGCTCCCACAACAGCTGCTTTGCCGTAACTCTCAATTTGGTTTCCGTCTACTCCCAGGGCTGCAACTGCCCTGTTGCCGAGAATTTCACCCAGCTTTTCACCAACGTCCATAAGTTGGCTTAAGTCTTCTTGATACTTTCCGGCGAACGGGTTCTGAATAACGGCAACGGCCGCCGCCTTGCGCGTGCGCTTCGGTAAGTCCTGCCCTGCCTCTTGGAGAGTCTCTTCAACCACAGTCAATAGTTTGCGGATTTTCATTCTTTCCCCTCCTTGTAAAAATTACCAGTTAACAGGAACTCCTGTGCTTTTGCCTGCTTCTTTAACTTTACGCTTCAACCACCGGGTAACAACCACTTTCTTATCTGTATAGAAATCGACCGCATCATTGGCGCGTCCGCGGGTCGAACCATACATCGAGAGTTTGCGTCCGCCCACCGGATAAAAAGCAATCGGTGCCGGAGTTCCGATATTGACACCCACTTGCCCCACTTCGCATTGTTGGATGAAGTCTCTGGCATAAGCGCCAGTCTCAGTATAAATCACTGCGGTATGTCCATAACGACTTTGGTTAATAATCTCTATCGCTTCATCAAGGTCTTTTACCTTCTTAAGACATCGTACCGGGCCAAAAAGCTCTTCTTGGAAAATGTGCATCTCAGGTTCTGCCTCAAAGATAGTAGGTCCTAAGAAATACCCATTGGGATAACCCTCTACTTTAACGCCACGCCCGTCGAGCAGTAACTTCCCACCTTCTTCGACCCCGATTTCAATCTCTTCAAGCAATTTGTTCAGATGCTTTCTACTGACTACAGGCCCTAAATTAGTTGTTTCGTCCGTTCCAGAACCGACTTTTAGGGCTTTAGTCGCTGCCAAGAACTTCTCTTTGAATTCGTCATAAACAGCTTCCGCCACCAGAACATTGGAAACTGCAAAACATCTTTCACCGATATGTCCGAAGCAGGAACTGACAACATTTTTTATCGTCTCATCCATCACAGCGTCATCCATAACCAAGGCGTGATTCTTAGCACCGCCTTGTACTTGAGCCCTTTTGCCGTGAGCGGTAGCGCCTTTATAAATTTCCAGGCCTACTTGAGAAGAACCGACAAAACTTACCCCGACAATGTCCGGATGGCTGATGAGATAATTGCCCATTCCGCTGCCGCTCCCGTGAATTAAGTTCAAAACTCCTTTAGGCAAACCCGTTTCCTGAACGAGTTCGACAATTTTCTGAACTGTCATGGGGCAAATACTACTAGATTTAATTAAAACTGGATTTCCTGCCGCCACGGCCCACACAAAATAAGTAGGAATCATGGCCGGGAAATTAAACGGAGGAAGAACTAAGAATACCCCCAGAGGTTCACGGACAAAATACTCATCAACTCCGTGGGCAATATCCTCGGTATATGCGCCTTTCATTAGTTGGGGCATCGCACAGGCATCTTCTACATACTGCAAAGTACGGGTCAGCTCATCCAGCCCTTCTTTATAAGTCTTGCCATGTTCGGCACTGATGATCTTGGCCAGTTCACTCTTGTTTTCTTGCATCTTTTGTTTAAGGGCAAACATGTACTCTATCCTCTCGGGAATTGGGGTAGTACGCCACTCCCAGAAAGCATCTTTCCCCGCCTGAACCGCTTGATCTGCGTCAGATTGCAAAGACATCGGACACAGGGCAATTACTTCGTCCGTTGCTGAATTTCTTACTTCTGCAAACTCCTGAGTTCTAGACTCTACCCATTCTCCGTTAATAAAATTCTTCAATACCATAGCCTTTTCTGCCAATGTAAGTCACTCCTCTTTTTCGATCGCATTTTGAATGTTTCCGATAAATTTGCTTTTTTAGCTCATTGGGTCTATTGTGATTTTTCAGATCATTTTTGTTTGAGCTTCACCCCTTTCATAAATCAACATCCTGCTGTTTTATGACCGTACTGGCGACCTCCCACGATTTTTGAATATGTAAGGTAGCAGTAGCACGGGCCTCCTCAGGTTTCCGCCTTTCAATAGCATCTATTATTGCTTGATGCTCATGGTGAGTGTTTAGCGGGCGGCGTGGTATGGTCCAGGTAGAAACACGCAGGACGGAAATACATCCATGGAGATTCAGAAGCATTTCGGCCAACATTGTGTTGTGATGGCCGGTTGCAATAATGGCATGAAAATCATTATTAAGTTGAGCCACTCTTCCCAGGTCTTCTTCATTTAACGCCTGCCCTGCAAGAGCAAATGTTTGCTTTAGTTTTTCAAGTATTTCCGGGCTGGATGTCTCAGCAAGCAGATATGCACCCAACCCTTCCAACACAGCCCTAACTTGATAAATGTTTTCCGCTTCCTGATAAGTAAACTTCCGGACCATAACCCCCTTATAAGGGTCTTTTCTTAAGAAACCCTCTCGTTCCAGACGGCGTAAGGCTTCCCTAACCGGAGTCCGGCTAATTCCCAGTTTGTCACCAAGCTCTTGCTCCCGCAAACGCTCTCCGGCCTTAAAATACCCGCTTACAATAGCACCTCGAATTTTTTTGTAGGCAACCTCATCAGAAGTAAGGGACTCTTTTAATCCGGAATTCATGAACCGTACCTCCAAATTGTGTTTATCAACGAGGGGAGGAGTTTAGTATACTAAATCGTATACAATTTTATGATTCATTATATTCTACACATAAATTAAAACTCCTTCGTAACTAAACAAATTTTTTAGATTTTTCCGTAGAAATATTATTGGCTTAGCGGGGGCCGGACCGAAGCCCATGATTTCTGGCTCTACACCGGCAACAGCATATCCCTTAATGACCAGTACCGGCTGCAGACCCAAATTTATGGCCTTCTCTCTGGTCATCAGAACGACTGCAGGCGCTCCATCATTAATCCCGGAGGAATTCCCGGCTGTCACCGACCCTCCCTCTTTGAAAGGTCATCCCCACCGTGAGAACTGTGTAATTGTCCTTGATCATAGATGCTGCTTCTGCACCCGTCATAACTGTTGGTTTCATACTATGCTCCTCTTCCCGCCTCATTTCGTTCTACCGTAATTGGGTGTTGATCTCCTAGTTTATTTTACTTAGTTTCTTGCCTCTAGCGGCCAGATACAGCCTCATTATCCGTTCAGCAGCACGCTCCAGTAGAGCTTCAGTATTATCTATCGCTTCAGCCAAAGAAATTGGTCCTTCCACAATGCTGAATAGGCCAACAAAACCATGTTTGTACAGCTCTTCGGCTCCCGCGCTTAATCCCCCGGATAAACAAATCACCGGCACCCCATATTTTTGGGCAACCTTAGCAATACCCGCGGGAGTCTTCCCATTCAATGTCTGCTCGTCAGTTTTTCCTTCCCCGGTTATCACTAAGTCTGCGTCATGTATAAGTTCATTGAACTTCACCGTTTCTAACACGATTTGGACCCCAGGCAAAAGCTTGGCCCCTAAGAAGGCCATTAATCCCGCACCAAGTCCACCAGCCGCCCCGGCTCCCGGTATGTCCTTGACTTCCAGCCCTGTGGCAACGGTCACCATTTTCGCAAAATGAGCAAGATTATTGTCATCGGTGAAAAATCATGTGGGAAAACCTCTTATATCAAGAGACTTATTACCGGGGATTATCCCCTTAATTACGAGCCAACACATGCTGTCGAAGTATATGAC
>DAHVVW010000252.1 GCA_027357125.1 Clostridiales bacterium | reverse complement strand
CCGGGTTCGGGGTCGAGTTCGGCTTTCAAACCGGGTGCTGCGTCTACGAATGAGCGTCAGTTGGTCGTGTACGTAAATGGGGCGGTCGCAAAGCCGGGGCTGGTGCGCCTGCCCCTGGATGCCCGTCTGGATGATGCCTTGAAAGAAGCGAAGCTTTTGCCGGAAGCGGAGCTTGAGCAGATCAACCCGGCGCAGCGCCTCAAGGACGGGCAGAAGATAACAATTCCCTATAAGGCGGGAACGAATGGGGCGGTTCAAGGGACGAACTCTGGGGTGGCGCAGGGGCCGGCTCAAGGAGCGCCCGGAACCACAGGAACCACTGGAACCGCAGGAACCGTTCAAGTGCCCGCGGGGTCTGGTTCATCCTCTCTGATTAACATTAATACAGCCGGTACGGCTGAACTGGATAAATTGCCTGGAATCGGACCGGCGCTGGCTGAGCGTATCATTCAATACCGGACTGAGAGCGGTCCTTTTCTGCAGCCGGAAGATCTCATGAACGTGTCGGGGATCGGGCCGAAGACATTTGAAAAGATGAGTTCCATGGTTACGGTTGGGCCATGAGAGACTTGTGGTCAAATCGGTATGTCAGTGTGATCCTGGGCGGGGCGGGAGCGGTCTTTCTGCCGCCGCCGGCCAGGCTGTGGGTGTTGGGGCTCATCATCCTTTTACTGTTGCGTCTGTGGCTGTGGCGTCCGCAGGACTTTAGCGGGCATTTAAGCAAGCCGGAATTTATATTGCTGGCTGCCGGGATAATGGCCGGGTTTGTCTATGGCCTGACGGCAGATCTTAATTTGCCTAGGCCTGTGACCATTGACAGATTGTCCCTTAGCGGTGTCTTAGAGGAGTGGCGGCAGGGGGAAGATGCTTTCTCCGGAATTGTGCGCATCAAGCATGTCGAAAAATCCGGACAAGGGAGTACGGATTTTGGCTTTGCTGACATTGAGGGTCGCAAATATTTCTTAAAGGTATATCCGGGTTCGGATGGAAGTTATCCTGAAGGCTGGAAGCGGGTGCAGCCGGGGGATGAACTTTCTTTAAGCGCACGTCTGGAACAGCCTCGGTCACCGGGAATCAAAGGTGGTTTCGACCTCAGGCTTTATTACGCGGTGCGCGGTTTAAGCGGAAGTCTTACGGCCAAGGGAGATGTCGAACTCGTAGCAGTGGGTAAGCCACCCGCTGCTTGGCGCTTGCGTCAGCAGGTTAAGCAGGTGTTGGTAAGCTGGGGAACTGAAGATAGAGCTGTTTTGGAAGGGATTCTCTTTGGGGATGCCGGTGCTATTCCGCCGGATGTACAGGAGCGCTACCGCAAAACCGGGGTGCTTCATGTTTTTGCAGCTTCGGGGTCAAATGTGGCCTTCGTCTTTGCTCTGGTGTGGGGAATAACCGGATTTCTGCCATTAGGGGCCAGAGTGGGGTTAGCTTCAGTGGCTCTTGTTTTCTATGCCGTTCTTTGCGGAGGAAGCCTGCCGGTAGTGCGGGCCACCATGCTTGGAATAGCTGCGCTTTTAGGGTACCTGGGTAGAGGGAAGGTTTTGAGCTCGCGCTTTCTTTACCTGGCCGCGGGCGCGCTCTTTGTTCATAATCCGTTAGTGTTAAAAGATATCGGCTTCCAATTGTCCTTTGCTGCCGCCTGGGGGATCATTGTCCTGAGCCCCCGGCTTGCGGGCCTTAAACTAATGCTCAAGCTCCCACTTACTGTTAGAACCGCTGCAGCCAGTACCTTGGCCGCCCAGCTTGCCACCCTGCCAATTTTAATCACAGTTTTCCACCGCCTATCCCTGATTGGATTTTTCGCGAACCTGGGGGTACTGTTTCTGATAGGAGTCATCTTTGAGTTCGGCATTGTTGGTGTCATGTTATCGTTTAGCCCTATGCTTGCTGCTCCGCTTTTTCAGGCAAGTCTTTGGCTTTTGCGCGCTGTTGATTGGGTTTTGGGACAACTGGCTGCCTTGCCGTGGGCCGAAGTTTTAGTGTTGAAACCGTCGGCTCTTTTCTGGATTGTCTGGTACGGGGGCATCGGAATTTGGCTGTGGGGACATAAAAAGGCTATTTTTGTCTTTGAGGTCCAGCTTAAGCGTCTGCGCAGGAAAGCAGGGGCCTTGGTGGAAGAGATTGCTACGCCGGGGGTACATGCAGCAAAGGTTAGTTCGAAGTTGAAGGTGTTAGCACCGAAGTGGAAGTTAGTGCCTTTGAAGTGGAGGTACCGCTGGGCAGCAGTTGTTTTGGGGGCGCTCTTGCTCTGGAGTCCGTGGAATTGGCAGCACGAACTAGTGGTTACTTTTCTCGATGTGGGGCAAGGGGATGCCGTCTTAATTCACACTCCGGGGAATCACTCCTTGCTTATAGACAGCGGACCGCAGACAGAAAAGTTCGACAGCGGGGAGCGAATCATAGTCCCTTACCTTCTCAATGAAGGGATAGGCAAGCTTGATGCTCTGATTGTAACGCATGAGCATGAAGACCATATTGGAGGAGCCAAGGCTGTGCTTGAGAATATCCCTGTTGGGTGGGTGGGCGTGCCGGATGTAGGTGAACGTTTGTACAATCAGGAATGGCAAGAGAATCTATTAAAATTAGGGCAGGCTCACAGACTGCGGGCAGGGGATACTATTGAGCTTGATTCCAACGTTTTCCTGGAAGTATTAGCCCCTTCAGAAATCCTGGCCAACACCCGCTCCGATGCCAATAACAATTCCCTGGTGCTCAAGCTGAATTATCAAGGGCAGAGTGTACTCCTAACCGGAGATATGGAAATGGAAGAAATGGAGGAAATCGCCGGGTCAGGCCTGAACTTCGATAATTCATTCTTCAAACAGCCCCACCATGGCAGCAAATATTCCTTAGATCAGACTTGGCTTGACCAAGTTCACCCTCAGGCGGTAATCATTTCGGTAGGGAAAAACTCGTTCGGCCATCCTTCTCCTGAAGTCCTGCATTATTGGCAGGAGCGCCAGGTTCCGGTGTATCGCACGGACGAAGACGGCAGCATCACTTTGAATTTTAGTGAGAAAGGGGCAGAGATATCTTCCGTTCGGTAACGCTCATGTGTTAGGGGCTTGCACGGGAAAAATTGAGCTCTGATTGTACATCGTTGGCAATTGTGATATGGTATATATAGGAAAGAACGGATAATCCGAAAGGCGGTGGGGAGAAAGCCGTGGAACACATAGAGGATATACGCTGGCGACAGAGGTGGGCAAACTTTCAAAAGGCCCTAAATCAATTAACAGAGTTTATAGAAAAACAGGATCTCAACAAACTTGAAAAGCAAGGGCTTATTCAATGCTTCGAGTATACGTTTGAGCTGGCCTGGAAGACCATGAAAGACTATTTGGAAGACCAAGGTTTCATGGTTAATAGCCCTCGCATGGCCATTCAGACGGGCTTTCAGATGCAGCTCATTGAGCACGGCCATGTTTGGATCGATGCACTGGAAAAGAGGAATCTGATGGCGCATACCTACGATGAAAACTTAGCTAATGAAGCAGAACAGCTTATACGTACCAACTATTTCCCTATCCTCTGTGAATTTAACGCCTTTTTGGAGGAAGTAGGATGAGTTTTGGACTTCTCGATGAGGACTTAACCTATATTGTCAAAAGCTTGCAGCAATTTCCCGAAATCGAAAAAGCGGCTGTTTTCGGTTCGCGAGCTAAAGGAACACATAAATCCGGTTCTGATGTTGATATTGCCATATGGGGTGACGCCATAGTCTTCTCAACTGTCTCACGCCTGCATGCCATGCTTGAAGAGGAGAGTCCCATGCCTTATTTTTTCGATATAGTCGATTATTCCCACCTAAACAATGAAGAACTGAAGAAGCATATCGACCGGGTGGGAGTGCCCATTTATGTTAAAGAAAGATCCTTGGTTT
>DAHVVW010000251.1 GCA_027357125.1 Clostridiales bacterium | reverse complement strand
AGGCTATTCGATCCTACAGCTGATTTTCCACGCGCCTGTGGTCATCTTTATGCTCTGGCTGTTAGCCAATACCCTGCCTTATCTTCCGCCTGTGTTCTAGGGTTTACCCACCCGCCCACGGCGATACTCACCCACTGAAGGAGGTTTCGAACATGGTGGAGCAGATTCCACTTGAAGCAGCTGTGAACAAAATAGAAGATGGGATGACCGTGATGGTCGGAGGGTTCATCGGTTCCGGAGCGCCGGACCAAATCTTGGAGTTGTTAGCCCAGCGTGGTATTAAAGATTTAACCCTGATAGCCAATGACACAGGTATCCTCGGGGATGCCTTGTCTCAACTGATCGTGAACCGATGCTTGCGCAAAGTGATCGCTTCCCACATTGGAACGAACCCGGAAACGGGGAAACAAATGCTGGCGGGCGAGCTTGAAGTCCAACTCGTGCCCCAGGGCACACTGGTGGAGCAAATACGCTCTGCTGGAGCCGGTCTGGGAGGATTTCTTACTCCTACCGGTGTCGCAACGATCGTCGAGGAGGGAAAACAAAAAATCAGGATAGACGATAAGGAATATCTCCTGGAACTCCCTCTCGGTGCTGATGTCGCCTTGCTGAGAGCTTACAAAGCAGATCCGGCCGGAAACTTGGTCTACCGCCGTGCAGCCCGCAATTTTAATCCCGTGATGGCCACTGCGGCCAAGACCGTGATTGCACAAGTTGAAAAGATCGTCCCTCTCGGAGAAATTGATCCGGATGAGGTCATGACTCCGGGTATCTTTGTGCATTATCTGGTTCAAGCGAGGCCGAAGGGGGTCGCTCAGCATGGATAAAGCAGCACGGATGGAGTGGCTCATTCAACGCGTAGCCCGTGAATTCAAAACGGGAGATGTCGTGAATCTGGGAATCGGCATGCCCGTGAAAGTGGCTAACGCCCTACCGGACGGCATCACGATTATCCTTCAGTCGGAAAACGGATTTTTAGGTCTTGGACCATCACCACAGGAAGGGCAAGAAGATCCCGATGTAGTGAATGCCGGTGGAAAATACAGCACCATCCTACCGGGGGGGAGCTGTTTTGACAGTGCCCTCTCCTTTACGATTATCCGGGGCGGCCATGTTGACGCTACGGTGCTTGGGGCCCTTCAGGTTGATGAGGAAGGAAATCTAGCCAACTGGATGATACCGGGGAAAATGGTACCCGGTATGGGAGGCGCGATGGATCTCGTCGTTGGCGCGCGCCGGGTGATCGTCGCCATGGAACACACCGCCAAGAATGGCAGTTCAAAAGTGCTGAAACGCTGCTCATTGCCCTTGACGGCTGCCCGCCAAGTTAATCTAATCGTCACGGATATGGGTGTCATGGAGGTTACTCCCCAAGGCCTGGCTCTTCAGGAAATGGCTCCCGGAGTAACTTTCGAAGAGATACAGGCCGTGACGAAAGCGAAATTGCTTTAAAAATAAATAAAGAAAACTCGGCTGGCGCCGCAAGTTTTCTTATGCGCCATGAAAGTTATACATTCTGATGAGCCAAGAACTAGCCCCGTGTTCTGAGAAAGAGCACGGGGCTTCTTTTGAGCAACATCCTTTCGCAGGGCTTTCAGATCTTGTCCTTGCTGCAGTTGGGTTGTATCCATGCGGGCTTGTCCTTCACGAAGGGCTTGCAGTTCGGTTAGGATCTTCTCGAAGATGGGCTCCACCCGCTCATGCCTCCTTTCCTGTTCATTATAACGTTTCTCTATTCTAGCATGTTCTCCAGGACAATTCCGCTGAAATTTGTCGAAGGTTCAAAGTCCATGGGAGTTAATTTAATTACCGTTTCGCTGAGTTTTTGTATAATCCGTAAAATCCGATTAAAACCATCGAACCCCTATGCTCTTTTTCCCCTCTTTGTCCGCACCATTACGCTGGATTTCATTTTCCGGAATAGGGGTGAGATTTAAGAACAGACGCGCATGGTCAGGGTCATCAACATAAAAGGTAAGTCCACGAATTTCATTATCGGTTAACTGAACCAGCGGTGTTACATCGACAACCCTGCCAACAGCGCGGTGGCTACAAAATTATTCAACGCGTGCAAGGCCATCGAGGGATAAAGAGAACGGTTCTTCTCATACATGTGTGCTAAGATCAGCCCTAACACAAAGCGCGGTAAAAAGCCGTACGCCTGGAAATGGAGCAGAGAAAATAAAGCAGAGCTGATAGCAGCGGCAGTCCACTTGCCAAAGTATTTGTGCAGGCTGCCAAAAATAACTCCCCGAAATAAGGTCTCTTCTGTAAGCGGGGCTAAGATGCTGGCGAGCAGAAAGTTAAGAAGAAAGGTTATGATTGTGGCTTGCCCAAAAAGCTTGGAGTAAACATCAGTTTCCGGCGGAGTAAATCCGCGGCTGAGTAGGAACAGACCGTACATGAAATTAAGAGACCAAGCCAAAATATATAATCCGATAATACTGGGCCAGACTTGGCGGAACCTTACGGGACGCCAGCCAAAGTCGGCCCAGTTCCATTTTCTCAGGGTTTTTATAACCCATATTAATAATAGGAAAGAAAGCTGGGTGAGGAAGCCGTTTAAGTATAAGAGCATTTCTTCATGAGCCCAGCGGCTGGCAGCCCATTTGGTGCCCAGCACCAAGAGCACAAACAGCACCCCGATGCCAAGAACTGCAGCCGCGAGGTCGATCCAGCCGAGGGCTTTATTTTTTTCTTCCATTATTAACTCCTATATTAGTTTTTACTGTTCGATGGAAAAGACCGGCCTTAAAAACGCTAATCGATGGATAAATGGCCGCTTGAATTCCCACAATAACTTGTGGGAGGGATGAAAATTGATTACTTTGCAGGTTTATCATCACCGTCTTAAGGTGCCCCTGAAAGAATATCTTGATACTGTGCAGGAATTTACAGATCCTTGGGATGAGAGGGCGTATCAATATTTTGCGAACAAGCACCTAGAGCAGGAGAATGACCCGGGAATTGTAGGAATGGTGCGGCAGGAGCGGGATGATGATTATGTTTATCTTGACGCCGCTGTGCGCTATCCCGTAGCGGAATAATAAGTGAGGAACTTACTATGGTGTCAACGTCGGCTGAATTAGGTCTAGGCTTCAAAAATGAGCTTTCTTAATGCGGCAAGGTCTTGAGCAATATAGTTCGGCTTATGCTCTTCCAACTCATCCATAGAACCATAGCCATATGCTACAGAGATAACATCAAGGCCGTTGCGCCTGGCACCCTCGATGTCAAAACGCCTGTCTCCGATCATTACAACACGGTTTAAGGGAGAATTGTCTCCGAGCTGGCGTAGAATTTCCCGGATTAAGTCTCCTTTGTCAACTAATTCCCCGTTAAAATTGCTTCCCATGATGAGATGAAAATGTTGGCTTAGTTCAAAGTGTCTGAGGATTTCTTCAGCGAAAGGCTTGGGTTTTGAAGTTGCGAGGACATTGTGGCAACCTGCATTTTTTAGATCCTTAAGTAATTCGGGAATACCGCTGTAAACTTCATTTTCGTACAGCCCTTTTTCCCGGAAACGCTCTCGGTATAGTTCAAGTGCACTGGCGATTGAGGCTTCATCTGTGCTTTGCAGAAGCACATCAAAGCTTTTACTTAATGCCGGGCCAATAACCCATTCCAGCTCATCTTGTGACGGAACTAAAGCACCAAGATTTTCGAGAGCATACTGGACAGATTTCGTAATTCCTTCTTTGGGATCTGTGAGCGTGCCATCCAAATCCCAGAGTATTACATCATAAAGCATTTTGTACGAGCCTCCGTTTCATAAAATTTCTACCGTACTCTAATTCGACCACAATCCAAATCAAGCCCGATTTTCCCTCATAATTCCCAGGAGTAATTTTCTCTGATCTGAGAAATTCTAACTACAAAGGGGGAGTTAAAATGTTTATGCTGAAACAGCGCCGTCAACGTAATAG
>DAHVVW010000250.1 GCA_027357125.1 Clostridiales bacterium | reverse complement strand
CGTGTCTTATGCTTCCACAAACTCCAACAACCCAATTCTCATGGCTCTCTCAAAGAATAAAGAAGATGAGTTTATGGCACTGTGGATCAACCCGCAAAAAGCAACCATGCTGAATATTAAAACCGGGGACACGGTCACGGTCGAAAACTTGCAAAGTGGGCAGAAAGCCCAAATAAAAGCCTTCGTGACGGACATGGTACGTCCTGACACAGTATTTATGTCTTCTTCATTTGGCACGGAAAACCCGCTGCTTAAGAATAGCGTGGGGGTTGGAACTGCGCTGAACAAGCTGGTGCCATACCAAGTAGAGCCGATTGTCAGTGCATTCCGTACGCAAGAATTCACTGTGCGAGTAACGAAGTAAGGGAGGGAAAAACATGGCACGCTATGGAATGGTTATAGATTTGCGCTCGTGCGTAGGCTGTCAGGCCTGCAGCGCTGCCTGCGCTTTAGAAAATCAAACCCCTTATTGGTCAGATAAATGGCGGACCAAGGTAATGGATATCCAAAAAGGTGAATATCCAAACACCTCCCGTTACTTTGTCCCCACAATCTGCATGCACTGCAATGAGCCGGCATGTATGACGGTATGTCCTTCCAAAGCAACATTCAAAAATGACGAGGGTTTTGTTTTAGTCAACTATGACACCTGCTTAGGATGCAAAGCTTGTATGGCGGCTTGTCCCTACAATGCCCGTTACGTGTATGACAAAAACGATGTGCGCCAAGCTCAGGAAATTTATGGAGACAGCGTTCAACACGGTCATGTCCACATTGATAAGTGTACTTTTTGTCAAGACCGTATCGCCCGGGGAATGGAGCCTGCGTGTGTATCAACTTGCCCCACTCTTTCGCGTATCGTAGGGGATCTTGATGATCCAACCAGCGAAGNGGCCAAAGCTGTTTCCACCGGACAGGCCAAGCCTTTGCGCCCGGATTTAGATACAAACCCGCGCGTATTCTACATCTACTAAGGAGGGGATTGAATTATGGCAAAACCCATGCACTTGGAACGTCAAGAAGCGTATGAATGGCCAGTTTCCGTCTATTTGCTCTTCGGCGGCTTTGGGGGAGCGCTTATGACCTTGGCCTTCGTCTTCCACTTTTTTGCGGCAACTGCTCCTATGGTTGGTCTGTCGGTCTTAAGTGGGTTAGTAATGTTCGCCATAGCCGGAGCTTTTTTAGTATTCTTCGATTTAGAACGCCCGCTTAATGCTATTTACTCTTTGAATAACGTTGCAAAATCAGGTATATCCTGGGACGTCGTCTTAATTGCCCTCAACTATGTTTTCGGTATTCTCTTTGTTTTCCCTGAATATGCGGAGCTTCTTGGTTTAGGCGGCCTTAGCTCAGCCCTAGCTCCTTATCAAGTATTCTTCGGTGCCCTTGCTGCGATTGCCGGATTCTTGTTTCCCATCATTTCCGGTGGCTTGCTGGCAGCACCTGCAGCTATTCCGCTGTGGCACACTCCTGCACTTCCGCTTCTCTTTCTGGTAACCAGTTTCGCTCTCGCCCTCTCCTATGTAGGAAGCTTATTTAGTGTGAGCGGTACAGTTTATACCGCTTTCACAGGCGGTATCTTGGCTCTCAGCCTTCTGGTTTTCGGAATTTCCCTGGCTTACTTGGAGCATACCCATAACGGCCCAGTCGAGGCCAAAGAAGGAATGCACAGGATGCTCAAAAAAGCCCGGTTCGTTCTACTCTATCCTTTAGTCGGATTAGCTTTCCCCCTTGTTTTCAGTGTATATCTCTTTTTCGCAGGGGTCAGCTTTACCTGGGGTTTACCTGCGCTGTCCGTGGCTTTCTTCCTCGGTGGCTTCGCCTTACGCAACTGTGTTGTGAACAACGGGGTTCAGATTTATCCCTGGCCATACTAAGTGGCCTACCGCTAGTTCAAACAATTTAGAGCACTTAAACTTTCTTGATAGGCATAATCAACTGCCCCTATGGTCAAATTAATAGTGAAAGGCAAGAGGGAGGAAATCCCTCTTGCTATTTTAATTTTTGAGAAAGTGATAAATGGGGAAAATATATGACCGTGAATAACGCCAGCACAACCAACGAAAAGTCCAAGACCAAACTTAAAATCAGCAAGCCGTCTAAAGATGCGTACGGCTGTTTGTACTGTCGCACTGCGGCTAGCTTCAAAGGGCAGACGGAGCGGATGCCCAAAACGTGCCCCACTCTTACTCATTCCACTCTGACTAAAGAAACATCTGCGTATATGCAAGAATCCCTGCGTACTATGATGCAGGCTGCTGATAAGACACCCTTTACCTCAGATCGTGTTCTGCGCAACAGGGTAGAGGAACTGATATTTTATTGTCATGAATTGGGCCTGAAAAGAATTGGGATAGCTTTTTGCGTTACCCTGATGACAGAAGCGCAAAAATTAGCTAAACTATTAGGAGAAGCAGGGCTCGACCCAATTTCTGTTTGCTGCCGAGTTGGTGCTGTCGATTACAGTAAAATCGGACTGCCGAAAACGCATCCCGATAAATTCGCAGCCATCTGTAATCCGGTCGCCCAAGGGAAACTTCTTAATTTGGCTCAAGCTGAACTTGTAGTTCAAGTTGGGCTCTGCCTTGGACATGACATGATTCTGCAACAAACATGTGAGGCTCCGGTAACCACGCTCGTAGTGAAAGACCGGGTTTTAGATCACAATCCAGTACAAGCACTGCGCCAACCGGATAGCTCAAGCCAGTAGTTCGTTTTTTAGAGTAGGTTAGTTTTCTAGACCACCGAGCCTTGGCTCCTAAAGGATCTTTCCCATGGGCCACGGCCGTTTCAGTACACTGAAACCGGGGTATGCTTAGAAATGAGTATGCCTTCCCATTTGTAAAGGAGGACAGACAATGCAAAAAATAAAAGTAGAGGACGCTGTCGGAGCGGTCCTTGTCCACGACATGACCCAGATTATTCCCGGGCAGAGCAAAAGCCCCCGCTTTCGCAAGGGCCACATTGTCAGAAAAGAAGATATCCCTGTGCTGTTAAGCATGGGCAAAGAACACATTTACGCGTGGGATCAAACTCCAGGGCTGGTGCATGAGGATGATGCCGCCCAGCGCCTGGCTCAAGCTGTATCAGGGCCAGGGATTGAACTCAGTTCTCCAAAAGAGGGGAAAGTGAATTTATCAGCGACCTACGACGGACTTTTATATGCTGACCCTGATGGGATCTTGACCCTCAACTCATTGGAATATATAGTTCTGGCTACTCTCCACAACCACCGGCCTGTTACAGCCGGGCAAAAACTAGCTGGCACGCGGGTAGTACCCTTAATGATTGAGGAGAAGATTGTGGCTGAAGCTGAGCGTCTGGCTCAAACTTTTCCCGAACCTATAATACAAGTCAAAAAATTAAAAAAGTGGAAGGTTGGGGTCGTGACCACCGGAAGCGAGGTTTATCACGGGCGCATCCAGGATAAATTTGGGCCGGTAGTGCGCAATAAAATTACAGGCTGGGGGTCAGATGTAATAGGGCAGACCTTTGCTGATGATGACATTGTTATGATTCAGGAAAGGATCCGCGAGCATTTGGCTGCAGGGGCCGAAATGATCCTGGTAACCGGCGGGATGTCTGTCGACCCGGATGATGTCACTCCCACTGCGGTCAAGGAAATGGGAGCGGAATTAATAACTTACGGCTCGCCGGTTTTACCCGGCTCTATGTTCCTTTTGGCTTACCTCGATGAAGTCCCGGTGCTCGGGCTTCCTGGGTGTGTCATGTATTCTAAGACTACAGTGTTTGATTTGGTGGCTTCCCGGGTTCTCACCGGAGAACACTTAACCAGGAGAGAGATAGCCAAGCTCGGCCACGGCGGTTTGTGCCTGGAGTGCGAAGTCTGCACTTATCCTCATTGCTCATTTGGGAAGTAAAGCCCCCGCTGCTAACGCATTCATTTAGAATCTTGACTAAACTTGGGC